>NZ_JBFAZD010000034.1:0-82626 GCF_040681655.1 Streptomyces sp. NPDC051662 | reverse complement strand
GCTGCGCCGATTGCGCTTCGCTTCACCCTGGACACCCAACCCTCCACCGCAAGTGCAGCTTTGAGGGGGGCGGCCCGGGGGGAGGGGTCCCCGGGAAAGCACCCATGTGCTGGGGGCCGGGTCCCGGCCTCGGGTCGGTGGGTGGGGGCGCGGGAGTGGAGTGGGGCGACCCGGCACCGGCTCAGCGTCTGACCCCCGTGGGCGGCTGGGATTCATGCCCCGCTGGTGGGGGTGTGTGGGTGGTGGGGTGGCTGTGACTCCTGAGGTGCTGATTGGGCCGGTCCAAGGAGGTGATGTGTCGTGGGGACGACTTAACCGAACTCAGGACGCATCACCTGCCCGAGGACCTCGGAATGGCCCGCCAAACTGGGACATAGGGGGTGGGTGGCAGGTCCGTCCGCCTCGGCTGACAGGTGCACCCGTCAATGGACTGTCACCAGCGGGGCATGAGTCCCAACACCCCACCCACATCAGCCCGCTGAACCGGAGCCGGGCCGCCCCACTCCACTCCCGCGCCCCCACCCACGACCCGAGGCCGGGACCCGGCCCCCAGCACATGGGTGCTTCCCCGGGGACCCCTCCCCCCGGGCCGCCCCCCTCAAAGCTGCACTTGCGGTGGAGGGTTGGGTGTCAAGGGTGGAGCGCAGCGGAATCGGCGCAGCCGACGCGACGTAGGAGCGCCCTTGACGCCCAACCCGGAACCGCGAAACTCAAAGATCAGGGGCGGCCCCCACCCGCATCCACACCTTCCGGCCCACCCCGACTACCCCTCGGCACGAACCCACACCCGAAGTCGAACCGCCACCAGCGGGGCATGAATCCCAGCCCCTTCCCGACCGTCAGTCGCTTTGCCGGTGCCGGGCCACCCCACTCCACTCCCGCGCCGCTCCTCACCTCCCCCGGCGTCCGCGTGCGTGCCTGCGCGGGAGTTCGGAGGCGCGGAGCGTGATGTGGATCGGTTCCCGGTGGCAGTAACAGGTGTACGTGTACGCCTCTTCGGCGGCTGCCGGGGCCTGGGGTGGCTCGTGCTCGGGGCGCCAGGTCGCCGCGTACAGAATGCCGATGACCAGCACGATGAGGCTGATGGCGAGCGCGACGACGCCCCACAGGGCTCTGTCTGTGACGGGATCGATCACCGCGCGGTGCCCGTCCGTACGTCGAGCTCGGCATAGACGGTCTTGCCGACGCTGCGGGGCTGGGTGCCCCAGCGGTCCGCGAGCTGCGTGACGATGTGCAGTCCCCGGCCGAAGCATTCGTCGTCCTCGGCGATGCGCAGGCTCGGCAGCCGTTCCCCGCGCGGGTCGCTGACCTCGATACGGAGAGTTTTGGGCCGGAGGGTGGTCCGTACCTGGAAGAGACGGTCGCGCAAGCTGCCGTGCAGCAGGGCGTTGGTGGCGAGTTCGCTGACCACCAGGGCGGTGGACCAGGCGAGTTCGGGGTGCCCCCACTCAGTGACAAGCCTCGTGGCGCGCCGCCGCGCGAGGCTGACGCTGCCGGCGGTGGGGGTGTAGTTCAGCCGGTCCTCCTGGAGAACCGGGGAGAACTCGGGTTCGGACGCCTCTTGTTGGGCTGAGGTCATGGACGCGCACCTTTCCGTGTGCGGCGGGTCTGCCCACACGTGGTGCGCATGGCAGTGGCGATGCCGCGGGCTGCTCTGGCGCAGGGCAGGGCGGTGCACTTCCACCAAGTTGGCGCCGCAGTGCGAGCGGTCGAGTGCTGAACGTAACCGCGTCGGTAACTTGAGAGCAAGATTCCTGGGGAATATATTCCCCGGATGGGTGACGGGGGGCAGTTGAAGGGCACGGACTGCAACACTGTTCGCAAGTCAGCAGGAGGGCGATATGGCGACATCCGGAGCGCGCGCGAATGGCAACCGAGCTTCCACGGTGCTTGGCCGCAGGTTGGGTGGCGAGCTACTCGCTCTGCGAGTGGCTGCGGGCAAGACGCAGCAGGAAGCGGCCCAGATACTGAGCGCGACCGCGACGAAGATCGTCAAGATGGAGCGTGGCTGGGTTCCTATGCGGGATCCGGACATCAAGGCGCTGTGTCAACTGTATGAAGTAAAGGACCCCGAGGCCGTCAACCGGATGCTGGAACTGGCGAAGACGGACCGGGAGCGACGCAAAGTGAAAGGGTGGTGGAACGACACTCCCACCATCGCCACCCAAGTCGAGTACATCGAGATGGAGGACGGAGCGCACAGGGTCAGACAGTGGCAACTGGCGCTCATCCCAGGGCTCTTCCAGACACCGGAATACGTTCGCGCAATGTGCGTCGCGGACATGTCCTGGGATGACATCGACCGTATTGAGGACGTGGTCACGGGACGGGCGAAGCGTCAGGAGCGGCTGTACGGTGAGCAACCGCTGCGGATCCACGCGGTGATTTGGGAGGGGGCGCTCCGGCAGTTGATGGGTGGACCGGAGGTGATGAGTCGGCAACTCGCACACCTTTGTGAGCTGGCAGAACTCCCGAATGTTCAGATTCAGGTGCTGCCTTTCCGGGCTGGTGCGCACCCATGCAGCGGTGGCCCCTTCAACATCCTCTCCTTCGGGGAGGATGAGGCTGTGGACGTCGTGCACATGGACGCCCTTGGGTCCACGATCTGGATTGAAAACGCTGAGGAGAGTGCCGTTTTCGCTACGCTCTTCGACCGAGCGGCCAGGGCGAGTCTGTCGCCCTACGACTCCGTCCGGTTCATTAACAGCATTAGCAAAGGATTGAGCAAGTGATGTTGTTTCAGTTCAAGAAGTCGAGCTACAGCGCCGCGTCCAACGACTGCATCGAGGTCGCCCTCAACCTCCCCGGAACCGTCGCCGTCCGTGACTCCAAAGACTCAGCCGGCCCGGTACTGCTCCTCGCCCCCGCCGCATGGGAGGCGTTCCGGGCCGGCCTGCTCAAGTCGTAGGACCCTGGATCAGTCCCGCTGCGCGTCCGCCGGGAGCGTCCGCAGCTTCATCGTCTTCGCGGTCGCCGTCCCGAAGCCGTAGTCCAGCAGCTTCGCCGCGTCCTTGTAGCGGTCGGGGCCGTTCAGGACGACGCCCACGAGGGTCTTGGTGCCACGCGTGGCGGCGAAGACCAGGCAGGGCCCCGCGGCCGTGCCGGTGCCGGTCTTGATGCCGATGGCGCCCTTGTAGGAGCCCAGCAGCTGATTCGTCTGGTACCAGGTGTAGGTGCGCGTGCCGCCGGTGCTGGTCGGCGCCGTGCTCTTGTACGAGGTGGCCTTGACGACCGCGCGGAAGTTGGAGTTCTTCATCGCGTACTGGGCGATCTTGGCGAGGTCGCGCGGGGTGGTGTAGTTGTTCCCGGCCTGCGATATGCCGTCGAAGGAGTCGAACTTGGTGTTCTTGAGCTTGAGTTCGACGGCCTTCGCGTTCATCTTCGCGATGAACGACTTGGTGCGGGCGGCGTTGGTGGAGCCGGTGCCGAAGGTGTCGGCGAGGGCGTAGGCCGCGTCGCAGCCGGAGGGCAGCATCGTGCCGTACAGCAGCTGCCGCACGGTGACCTTGTCGCCGGTCCGCAGATCCGCCGTGCTCGCGCCCTCCTTGGCGACGTAGTCGCGGTAGGCCTGCTTGACGGTCACCTTGCGGTTGAGGTCGACGCCCTTGGTGCTGAGCACCACGGCGGCGGTCATGATCTTCGTCGTGCTCGCCATCTGGCGCCTGGTGTCGGCGGTCTTGCTGTAGACCGTCGCACCGGACGCGTTGTTGAGTACGAACCCGCCCTTGCCGCTGATGGACGGCGCGGTGGCCGCCTGAGCGGGTGAGGCCAGGGCCGAGACGGCCATGAGCGCGCCGGCGGTGAGGGAGATCACGGCGGCTCTGCGCGCGCCCGGGAGGCTGGGTATCAAGAGAAACGCTCCGAATCCGCGAATGCGAGGGAAAGCACCGAGTGGGGCCGTCTTGGGAAAGGGGCCCCAATAGATGACGCACGAGCGGACCGAAGGGATGCACGTGATACGTGAGGGAATCGGTGATTCAGGTCATGAAGGCTCCGGCTCGGATCGCCGTGGTGGGTCGGTACGGCCCCGCAGCACATAGACCGGTGAGCCGTCCGGGGCCCCGCCCCGCGCCTCGATGCACGCGTGCTTCCGCATGAACCGCAGGCACTCGTTCACCCGGCGGACCGACAGGCCCGTCCTGGCCGCGATGGTCTCCAGCGGCTGGCGCGACTCCCCCTCTTCGGCGAGCGCCGGGGCGATGGTGACGGCGACGGCCCAGACGTCCTCCGTCACGGACATCCGCGTCCTCCAGTCGGCGAGGATCGTCTCGGCGGTGGGGCGCGGGGGCTGGGCGGCCGGTGCCGGGGCGGTGGCCGCCGAACGTTCGGTGAGCAGGCCGTCGAGGCGGTCCGCTATCCGCTCCATCGCGCGCGCGGTGGCCTGATGCGCCGCGAGCGCCTCACGCTGAGTGGCGAGCGATTCGCGTCGTAACGCGAGGGATTCACGCTGTACGTACGCGAACTCCTCGTCCATTCGAACGTTCCGCTCTTCGAGACGGACGATCGCGTCGGCGACCTGTTCGGGCAGCGCGTACGACACGGGTGCCGTCGGCCCCGCCACTACCGCCGTCGCCGCCGGACCGGCCGGCTCCGTTCCGGCTTCGGGGAACGTGTAGGAACCCTCCCGCTGGACCGTCAGGATGACCTCGGTGACCCACTCCTTGAACGGTCTGCACGAGACTTTCGTGCACCCGTTGACGAGAAGAATCAGTCCCTTCAGGTCGATGAGTTGCAAGTCTCGACGCCACTCTCTACCTGCGGGAATGCTGAGACTGTGTCCCCCAGTCACAGTCTCAAGAAAGTCTCGATGGCTCTCCGGGACATGGTCGAGAAGTGCCTTTCTCGTCGTCGTGTACCCAAGCTGCTTGCACACGTCCCCCGCCGGGAACCAGTGACTCCCGTCCGGCATCGTCAGCCGCCGGATCCGGAAGCCCGTCGCCCCGTAGACGAAGTCGTTGATGTCGATCGCCTCGCGCTGTGCGGGTCTGTTCGACTGCCCGCTGGGTCCGTTCATACGAACCACCTCCTTGGCGGAACGTAAAGCGGAGCAAATCGAATATGCCAGCGTGCACAGGCAGATTCATCACTCTGGGTGACTCGCGTCCGAATCCCGGACGCGGCATGCTGTTGCACCTGTGTTGTATCTAAGCTGTGCGCATGCCGCCCGCTCCTGCCCCCGCCCCTGCCGCTCCCGACGCCCCCGTGAAGCAACCGCCCGCCGCGGACCGCGTGTACAGCCATATCAAGGAAGCCGTACTCGACCGCCGTTTCGAAGGCGGCACCCTGCTGACCGAAGGTGAGCTGGCCGAAGCCGTCGGGGTGTCTCGTACGCCCGTGCGGGAGGCGTTGCTCAAGCTGGAGGTCGAGGGGCTGATCAAGCTCTATCCGAAAAAGGGCGCCCTCGTGCTCGCCGTCTCCGCGCAGGAGATCGCGGATGTCGTCGAGACCCGGCTGCTGGTCGAGGAGTTCGCGGTACGGAAGGCCGTGCCCGCGTCCGCGCGGTTGATCGCGCGGCTGGAGGAGGTGCTTGAGGAGCAGCGGCGGCTGGCCGAGGACGGGGATCTCGGCGCCGTCGCCGTCGCCGATCGGTGCTTCCACGCCGAGATCGTGCGCCACGCGGGCAACGAGATCCTCTCCAAGCTCTACGACCAGCTCAGGGACCGTCAGTTGCGGATGGGCGTCGCCGTACTCGAAGCGCACCCCGACCGCATCGCCAAGAACATCACCGAGCACACCGAGATGCTCGACGCCATCAGAACCGGCGACGCGGACGGTGCCGCGCAGTGTGTGCGCCGGCATGTCAGCCGGGTCAAGGTGCTGGTCCGGGGTGAGGCCCGGTGAGCGCCGCCTCGGTCAGCCTCCCCGGCGATCCACCCGGCGGGCGCCGTGCCACCTGGATATGGGGCATAGGCGTCGCCGTCTACTTCGTCGCCGTCATCTTCCGCACGAGCCTGGGCGTGGCCGGCCTCGACGCCGCCGACCGCTTCGGGGTCAACGCCTCGGCCCTGTCGACGTTCTCCATACTTCAGCTGCTCGTGTACGCGGGCATGCAGATACCCGTCGGCCTGATGGTCGACCGGCTCGGCACCAAGAAGGTGCTGACCATCGGCGTCGTGCTGTTCACCGTCGGGCAGCTCGGCTTCGCGCTCTCCCCCTCGTACGGCACCGCCCTCGTCTCGCGCGCGCTCCTCGGCTGCGGTGACGCGATGACCTTCATCAGCGTGCTGCGGCTCGGCACCCGCTGGTTCCCCGCCCGGCGCGGGCCGATGATCGCCCAGGTCGCCGCGCTCTTCGGGATGGCGGGCAATCTCGTCTCCACCATCTTCATCTCCCGCACCCTGAACGGTCTCGGCTGGACCACGACCTTCGCGGGCAGCGCGCTCGCCGGGGTCCTCGTCCTCGTACTGCTGCTGCTCTTCCTCAAGGACCACCCGGAGGGCCACGAGCCGCCGCCCGCCGAGCACGCGGGGGCCGCGTACGTACGGAAGCAGATCGCCGAGTCCTGGCGTGAACCCGGTACCCGGCTGGGGATGTGGGTGCACTTCACCACCCAGTTCCCGGCGATGTTCTTCCTGCTGCTGTGGGGGATGCCGTTCCTCGTCGAGGCGCAGGGCCTGTCCCGCGCCGTCGCGGGTGAACTGCTCACTCTGATCGTGCTGTCCAACATGGTCGTCGGGCTGGTCTACGGGCAGGTCATCGCCCGCCATCACGCGGCCAGGGCGCCACTGGCCCTGGGCACCGTCGGGGCGTCGGCGCTGGCCTGGGCGGTGACGATCGTGTACCCCGGCGACCATGCCCCCATGTGGCTGCTGATCACGCTCTGCGCGGTCCTGGGCGCCTGCGGGCCCGCGTCGATGATCGGCTTCGACTTCGCCAGGCCCGCGAACCCGCCGGAGCGTCAGGGCACGGCCTCCGGAATCGTCAACATGGGCGGTTTCACAGCCTCGATGACAACGCTGTTCGCGGTCGGCGTCCTGCTGGACGCGACCGGCGACAACTACCGGATCGCGTTCTCGACCGTCTTCGTTCTCCAGGCGATCGGGATCGCGCAGATCCTGCGGCTGCGGAACCGCACCGCGCGCCGGGAGCGGGAGCGGCTGGTGGCGAGTCGGGTGGAGGCCGTGCACGTACCGGCGTGACGCCTACGGACGTACCCACGTAACGCCTACGGACGCACCCGCGTGACGCGTACGCGCATACCGGCGTGACGCGTACGTACGGGCCGGGCCCGGTACTGCCGCCGTGCCCGGCTCCGCTACGGCGTGACCGCGAACTCCCGCAGAATCGCGTCGGCCAGATCGAGATCACCGTCGACCTTGACGCGATCCGTCACCGCCGCCGGCCGCACCCGTCCGCACGCCAGCCGGAAGTACGTCTCCCAGTCCGTCGCGAGCGTCACCAGGGGGCCGAGCGAGGGGGAGCCGTCCACCGAACCGCGTCCGTCGGCGTTCACCCTGACCGTACGGAGGAACTCCACCGGCCCGCTGACATCGATGACGACCGCCGAGTTCGGCGGCGCGCCCGCCTTCTTGGCGACGACCTTCGGCAGCGCGGCAAGCAGCACATCGCGGGTGACCACCGCGCCCGGTGAGTCCAGGTTGCCGGGCCGGTTCAGCGTGGTGCGCAGATCCTGCTCATGCACCCAGATGTCGAACGCCCGCGCGCGCATGGCGGCTTCGAGGGTCCACTCGGCGCCCAGCGGGGCGCGGACCATGGTGTCGGGGGAGCGGTTCTCGTTCCGCAACTGCCGGTTGCGGCGGATGATCGTGTACTCCAGTTCGGAGGTCATCTCCGGCGCCGTGTGGTGGCGCCGTACGTCGACCTGCATCTCCATGTAGCGGGTGTGGTCGTCCCGTACGTGGTAGAGGTCGCGCGGCAGCGAGTGGATGGGCCGCGGGTCCCCGAGCATCTCGCATTCCAGGCCGATGACATGCGAGACGATGTCTCGTACGGACCAACCGGGGCACGGTGTGCGGCGGTTCCATTCGCCCTCGACGAGCGGCTGCACCAGCTCGGCTATGGCCTCGATGGAGTGGGTCCAGGCATCGGCGTAGTTTTGAAGGCTGGGATGGACGGTCACGGGACCCCTCGGCGGTTCTGCGGTACGCGGGCTGGCTTGCTGGCGGGCGGGCTGCGGGCTGCGTGGGAGGTTTGGCAGCTAAGTTACGCTGCCCGGTGGCACCCCGGCAGTGCTTTCGTGTGACGATCGTAGGCCCGTGTTGACGGCTCGAATGCCAGGACGGTGGTACTGTGCGCGCCTCGCTGCTCCAGATCGCGGTAGATCCATACGAATCAGCCGATTCGCGCCGGCGGCGCGCGGCGGCGATGGTACGGGAACAGCGGGGCGCCGATCTGGTGGTGCTTCCGGAACTCTGGCCGGTCGGGGCCTTCGCGTACGAGTCGTTCGCCGACGAAGCGGAGGCGGTGGACGGCCCCACGTTCCGGGAGATGTCCGAGGCGGCGCGTGACGCGGGCGTCTGGCTGCACGCGGGATCCATCGTCGAGCGAGCCGAAGACGGGCACGCCTCGGGCAAACGCGCCTCGGACGCACACACCCCGGACGGACCCGCCCCGGACGGACCCGCCCCGGAGGGGATCCTCTACAACACCTCGCTCGTCCTCTCCCCCGCCGGTGAGCTCGTCCGTACCTACCGAAAGATCCACCGCTTCGGCTTCGACAAGGGCGAGGCGACGCTGATGGGCGCGGGCGACGAACTGGTCACCGTCCGGCTGCCGGAGACCACCCTCGGCCTCGCCACCTGCTACGACCTGCGCTTCCCCGAACTGTTCCGCGGGCTGGTCGACGCCGGCGCCGAGACGCTCGTCGTCCCGGCCGGCTGGCCCGCCCGCAGGCGCGCCCACTGGACGCTGCTCGCCCGCGCACGCGCCGTGGAGAACCAGGCGTACGTCCTGGCCTGCGCGAGCGCCGGTACGCACGCCGGGGTGGAGCAGTCCGGGCACAGCATCGTGGTGGACCCCTGGGGCGAGGTGCTCGCGGAGGCGGGGACGGACGAGGAGGTCCTGACCGTCGAGCTCGATCCGGCGTCGGTCGCGACGACCCGCGCGCGCTTCCCGGCACTGAAGGACCGTCGGCTGGGGCTGGAGACGCCGACCGTGACCCGATAGGCGCGCGGCCGGGCCCGCGGCCGAAGGAGCCGGGGCTCACCCCGTTCGGATCAGCTGTCGTCCGGTGCCCTCCGGATCAGCTGTCTTCGTGCTCCTTCTCCGCCATCCTGATCACACACACCGCCACGGCGATCAGCAGCGCGTGGTCGGCATCGTCCCGTACGACATTCACGCCGTATGTCTCCCGCATCCGCAGCCGGCGCCGCGAGACATGGGCCAGCAGTTCGCCGTCGTACTCGATCGCGAACTCCAGATCCAGGATCCGCCCGCTCACATCCAGCTCGGTGCCCTCGGCCAGGGAGACCCGGTAGTGATTGCGCAGCAGCGAGAGCCGCTTTCTGCGGATCGTCGCCAGCGTCCGGTCGTCCCGCTCGATGATCATGGCGTCCCGCAGACTGAGCAGTTTCTGGCGCAGGGTGATCAGCACCTGCCCGGAGGGCGCCTTCAGTTCAAGGGTGTCGCGCAGCCGCAGCGCCTTGCCGTCGACGCGGAAGGCCCGCCTGCCCTGTTCGTCCTCGATCCAGTAGTCGTCGCCGATCGCGAAGATCTTGTCGCGCACGAGATATCTCATGGAGGACGGGTACCCGGGGGAGCGGAGGCGGCGGTCGGCGGGCGCGCAGGTGCACGCATACGAGCGCGGGCGCACGCGTACGGCCGTGCGCGGGGTGCGGCCCCCGCGGTTGTGGGGTCCCTGGCCGCCGGGGCGTTTTCGGTGGTGGCACCCTTGTTTCATGACCGACGCGATCCCCGCCCCCGCTTCACCCCCGACCCGCCGCGCCCGGGTCCGTGCCCCCGAGCTGATCGGCAAGGGCGGCTGGCTCAATACCGGTGAGATGTCGTACACCCTCGCCGACCTGCGCGGACGCATCGTCATTCTCGACTTCTGGACGTTCTGCTGCATCAACTGTCTGCATGTCCTCGACGAGCTGCGGGAGCTGGAGGAGAAGCACCGGGACACGGTCGTGATCATCGGTGTCCACTCGCCGAAGTTCGTGCACGAGGCCGAGCACCAGTCCGTCGTCGACGCCGTCGAGCGGTACGGGGTGCACCATCCGGTGCTGGACGATCCCGAGCTGGCGACCTGGAAGCAGTACGCCGTACGCGCCTGGCCGACGCTGGTCGTCATCGATCCCGAGGGCTATGTCGTGGCCCAGCACGCGGGCGAGGGGCATGCGCACGCCATCGCGAGGCTGGTGGAGGAGCTGGAGACCGAGCATGCCGCGAAGGGGACGCTGCGGCGCGGGGACGGTCCGTATGTACCGCCGGAGCCGGTCGCGACCGGTCTGCGCTTCCCCGGCAAGGCGCTGGTGCTGCCCGGCGGGCACTTCCTCGTCTCGGACTCCACGCGTCATCAGCTGGTCGAGCTGGAGGCGGACGGCGAGACGGTCGTCCGGCGGATCGGCAGCGGTGTGCGCGGCTCGGGACCGGACTCCTTCAGCGAACCGCAGGGGCTCGCGCTGCTCCCCGACGGCAAGGTGATCGTCGCGGACACCGTGAACCACACGCTGCGGACGTACGACCCGGTCAGCGGTGCGGTCGAGACCGTCGCCGGGACCGGCAGGCAGTGGTGGCAGGGCTCGCCGACCGAGGGGCCCGCCCTGGAGGTGGATCTCTCCTCGCCGTGGGACGTCGCGTGGTGGGCGGACCGGGTCTGGATCGCGATGGCCGGGGTGCACCAGCTGTGGACGTACGACCCGGCCGCCGGGACGGTCGCGGTCGCGGCCGGTACGACCAATGAGGGGCTGGTGGACGGGCCCGCCGCCGAGGCGTGGTTCGCTCAGCCGTCCGGGCTCGCGGCGGCCGGGGACCGGCTGTGGATCGCCGACTCGGAGACCAGCGCCCTGCGTTACGTGGAGCGGGCGGGAGCCGGGGAGGGCGAGGGCGACGGCGAGGGCGACGGGTTTGTGATCCGTACGGCCGTCGGCTCCGGGCTCTTCGACTTCGGGCACCGCGACGGCGCCGCGGAACAGGCCCTGCTTCAGCACCCGCTGGGCGTCACCGCCCTGCCGGATGGCTCGGTCGCGGTCTCGGACACGTACAACCACGCGCTGCGCCGCTACGACCCGTCGACCGGGGAAGTGACCACGCTGGCAACGGATCTGCGGGAGCCGAGCGACGCGGTGCTCGTCGGCGAGGACATCGTCGTCGTCGAGTCCGCGCGGCACCGGCTGACCCGGCTGCGGCTGCCCGACGAGGCGGTCAAGGTCGAGGCCGTCGCCCACCGCACCCAGCGGGAGGCCACCGAGGTCGCCCCCGGCGCGCTGACGCTGGAGGTCGTCTTCACGGCGCCGACGGGCCAGAAGCTCGACACGCGCTACGGCCCCTCGACCCGGCTGCTGGTCTCCGCCACCCCGCCCGAACTGCTGGCGGAGGGCGCCGGCGCCGGTACGGATCTCCACCGTGAACTGGTGCTGGCCGACGGGGTCACCGAGGGCGTGCTGCATGTCTCCGCGATGGCCGCCTCCTGCGACGACGACCCGGCGAACGAGTACCCGGCCTGTCACGTCCATCAGCAGGACTGGGGCGTGCCCGTCCGTGTCGGCGACACCGGAACGTCCCGGCTCACGCTCGTACTGGCCGGCCTCGGCGCGTAATCCGACGGCATGACCGGGCCGGACGGAGCCCGGAGGGGGAACGGTACGAGAAGGGGCCGCCGGGTCAGAAGCCGCGGCCCCGGTCGTCCCGTTCCACCACGGTCGGGGCGACCGGCGGGACGATGGCCCGCCGACGGCGGGCGATGCTGGTGAAGGTGGCGATACCGATGATGCCGACCACCATCATGATCAGACCGACCAGGTCGAGATTGACGCTCTCCATCTCCCAGTCGGTCGCGAAGGTGAGGATCGCCCCCACCGCGATAAGACCGATGCATCCGCCAATGCCCATGAATCCCGCCTCCTTGCGTGAGTGGTGACTGTCCGGGCCATGGGATGCGCGTACCCCGGTCCGTAACAGCCATGCGGGAGCCGGGAGTTCGGCCCGGCGGACGCTCACCCCTCCAGGAACGCCACCAGGGCGTTCGCCAGCAGATACGGGTCGTCCGCGCCGCACAGCTCGCGCGCGCTGTGCATCGACAGGATCGCCACGCCGATGTCGACGGTCTGGATGCCGTGTCTCGCCGCGGTGATCGGACCGATCGTCGTGCCGCACGGCATCGAGTTGTTGGAGACGAACGACTGCCAGGGCACGCCGGCCTTCTCGCAGGCGGCGGCGAACACGGCCCGGCCGCTGCCGTCCGTCGCGTACCGCATGTTGACGTTGACCTTGAGGATGGGGCCGCCGTTGGCGCGCGGGTGGTGCGTCGGGTCGTGGCGGTCGCTGTAGTTCGGGTGCACGGCGTGGCCGGTGTCGGACGAGAGGCAGACCGTGCCCGCGAAGGCCCGCGCCCGGTCCTCGTACGTACCGCCGCGGGCGAGCACCGAGCGTTCGAGGACGGTGCCGAGCAGCGGTCCGTCCGCGCCGGTGTCCGACTGGGAGCCGTTCTCCTCGTGGTCGAAGGCGGCGAGCACCGGGATGTACGGAAGCGGCTCGGCGGCGGCGGATGTGGCGACCGCGGCCAGCGCCGCCGTACCCGCGTGCACCGACAGCAGGTTGTCCATCCGGGGCCCGGCGAGCAGTTCGCGGTCGCGGCCGAGATAGGAGGGCGGCTCGATGGCGTGCGGCATCAGGTCCCAGCCGGTGATGTCCGTGGCGTCGACGCCCGCCTCCTGCGCCACGAAGCGGATCAGATCGCCTTCCTGGGGGTCCCCGAGGCCCCAGATCGGCTGCATGTGCCGCTGCCGGTCCAGCTTCAGGCCATCGGTGTTCACGGAGCGGTCCAGATGCACGGCCAGCTGCGGGACCCGGAGCAGGGCGCGGTCGACATTGACCAGCCGGTGCGAGCCGTCGCGCAGGGTGATGCGGCCCGCGAGGCCCAGATCGCGGTCGAGCCAGGTGTTGAGCAGCGTTCCGCCGTAGATCTCCACGGCGATCTGGCGCCAGCCGTACGAGCCGGTGTCCGGCAGCGGCTTCACGCGCAGATTCGGGGAGTCGGTGTGGGCCCCGATGATACGGAAGGGGGTGTGCGGATCGGCGCCTTCCGGTACGAACCAGGCGATGATCGCCCCGCCGCGCAGCACGAACCGCCCGCCCGCCGACCCGTCCCAGGCGTCCGTCTCCCGCAGCTGCCGGAAGCCTGCCTTCTCCAGTCGCTCCGCGGCATTGGCCACCGCGTGATACGGCGAGGGACTGGCCGTCAAGAAGGAGATGAGATCGTCGGTGTGGCCGCGGTCGAAGCGGGCGGAAGTGCTCATGGGGTTCACCATAACGACGGGCCCTGGCACCGGGCCCGTCACCGGTTGGAACGGCATGGAACTGGGCGGGACAAGCTCCGCACATGGGGAGAACAGGCACGCGGGACGGAGCGGCGGGCGGCGGAAAACGGCGGGACGGACCGCGAAGGACGGCGGTACGGACCGAGGGAACAGACCGCGGACAGACCGCGGACAGACCGCGGACGGACGGCGGACAGACGGCAGGACACCTCCCCGCGGAGAGGTGTCCTGCCGTCCTGTTGTCCTGTCGTCGTGATCTGGCGGGCGCGGTCAGAAGGCCGCTTCGTCCAGCTCCATGAGGGAGTCGTCGACGGTCTCGGCGAGCGCGCGCTGCGTCGAGACGTCCGGCAGGACATTCGCGGCGAAGAACTTCGCCGCCGCGATCTTGCCCTGGTAGAACGCCACGTCCTTCGCGGCGGCCGTCTCCAGCTTCTCGGCGGCCACGGCGGCGCCGCGCAGCAGCAGATAGCCGACGACCACATCGCCCGAGGCCATCAGCAGCCGTGTCGTGTTCAGCCCGACCTTGTAGATGTTCTTGACGTCCTCGCCGGTGGAGGTGAGGTCGGTCAGCATCCGGCCGACGATCGCCTCCAGGTCGACGGCCGCCTTGGCGAGCGCGTCGCGGGCCGGGGCCAGCTCCGTACCGCCGGTGCCGACCGCGAGGAACGTCTTGATCTCCTCGGCGAGCGTGTTCAGCGACTGGCCCTGGTCGCGGACGATCTTCCGGAAGAAGAAGTCCTGGCCCTGGATCGCGGTGGTGCCCTCGTAGAGGGTGTCGATCTTGGCGTCCCGGATGTACTGCTCGATCGGGTACTCCTGCAGATAGCCGGAGCCGCCGAAGATCTGGAGGGACTGGGCGAGCTGCTCGTACGACCGCTCCGAGCCGTAGCCCTTCACTATCGGCAGCAGCAGATCGTTCAGCCCGTGCAGCGCCTTCGCGTTCTCGCCCTCGGCCTCCTTGACGGCGATCTCGTCCTGCACGGAGGCGGTGTACATGACGAGGGCGCGCATGCCCTCCGCGTACGCCTTCTGCGTCATCAGCGAGCGGCGCACATCGGGGTGGTGCGTGATGGTGACCTTGGGCGCGGCCTTGTCCATGAACTGCGCCAGGTCGGGGCCCTGGACGCGCTCCTTGGCGTACTCCAGCGCGTTCAGATAGCCGGTGGACAGCGTGGCGATGGCCTTCGTGCCGACCATCATCCGGGCGAACTCGATGATGCGGAACATCTGGCGGATGCCCTCGTGCTTGTCACCGATCAGCCAGCCCTTGGCGGGGTGGCGGTCGCCGAAGGTCATCTCGCAGGTGTTGGAGGCCTTGAGCCCCATCTTGTGCTCGACGTTCGTGGCGTACGCGCCGTTGCGCGCGCCCAGCTCGCCGGTCTCCCAGTCGAACTCGTACTTCGGTACGAGGAAGAGCGACAGGCCCTTGGTGCCGGGGCCGGCGCCCTCGGGGCGGGCGAGGACGTAGTGAAGGATGTTCTCCGACATGTCGTGCTCACCGGAGGTGATGAAGCGCTTCACGCCCTCGATGTGCCAGCTGCCGTCCGCCTGCTCGACGGCCTTCGTACGGCCCGCGCCGACGTCCGAGCCGGCGTCCGGCTCGGTGAGGACCATCGTGGAGCCCCACTGCTTCTCGACGGCGAACGCGGCGACCTTCTTCTGCGCCTCGTTCCCCTCGTCGAAGAGGACCCCGGCGAAGGCGGGGCCCGACGCGTACATCCACACGGCGGGGTTCGCGCCGAGGAGCAGCTCCGCGTACGCCCAGATCAGGGAGCGCGGGGAGGTCGTGCCGCCGATCTCCTCCGGCAGGCCGAGGCGCCAGTACTCGGAGTCCATGTACGCCTGGTAGCTCTTCTTGAAGGCCGCCGGGACCGGAGCCGTGTTGGTCTCCGGGTCGAAGACCGGCGGATTGCGGTCGGCGTCCGCGAACGACTCGGCGAGGTCGGTCTCCGCGAGGCGCGTGACCTCTTCGAGGATGCTCTTGGCGGTCTCCACGTCCATCTCCGCGAACGGTCCGGAGCCGTAGAGCTTGTCGCGTCCGAGGACCTCGAAGAGGTTGAACTCGATGTCGCGCAGATTTGACTTGTAGTGCCCCATGGCGACGACTCCGTAAGGATCGGGGAGGCAGGTTCCTCATACGTGTACCGGTAAGTAGCTACGATGATGCTACCCATGGGTAATAAGGCGCAACCCCGTCCGGGATACTGTGACGAGGCCGACGCGGCTCCCCAGGGCACCATTCCTCAGTACTCTTGCGCTCATGTACGGCTACGACCAGAACCCGGGCGCTCAGCAGCAGTACACGCACCCGCCTCAGCAGCCGCAGCAGCAGCCGATGGGCGGCCCGGGCGCGGGCGGATACGGCGAACAGCCGCTGTATCCGGAGCCCTCGCCCCCGTCGCTCGGGGACGCCGTGCGGGCGTTCACGACGGGGTCGCTCTCGGCCGAGGACTTCCAGCAGATCTTCGCGACATCGAAGGTCTACTGCCCGCGGGGTGACAACCCCGGGTTCCTGGCGCTGCACAACACACAGCAGCCGGTGATCCCCATGTTCAGCACGCTCAAGGAGCTGCGGCGGTACGCGGGCAAGGAGTCGAAGTACTTCGTGATCACCGGCGCCGAGGTGATCGATCTGCTGCCCACGGGATACGGCTTCGTACTGGACATGGAGGGCGACCACCGCATGGTGTTCGACGCGAAGGCGGTCGAGCAGATGGTGGACTTCGCGATGCGCCGTATGTACGGCTAGGTCCTGTCCCCTCCTCCCCGGCTCCTCCTCCGCCGCGGCCCATCCGGCCGCGGCGTACCCATGTCGCCCCTCGGGAATGCGGCGCGCCTTGCCAGATGTTCACTGTTCAACTAAATTGAACGTTGAATCATCAAGGAGGCCCTCATGCCCGCAGTGACCGTCGAAAACCCGCTGACCCTGCCCCGGGTGACGGCTCCGGCCGACGCCGTGGCCCGCCCCGTACTCGCCGTCACGACCGCGCCCGGCGGTTTCGAGGGCGAGGGCTTCCCGGTGCGTCGCGCCTTCGCGGGGATCAAGTACGAGCACCTCGACCCGTTCATCATGATGGATCAGATGGGCGAGGTGGAGTACGCGCCGGGCGAGCCCAAGGGCACGCCGTGGCACCCGCACCGCGGCTTCGAGACCGTCACGTACCTGATCGATGGCACCTTCATCCACCAGGACAGCAACGGTGGCGGCGGCACCATCCAGAACGGTGACACCCAGTGGATGACGGCGGGCTCCGGCCTGCTGCACATCGAGGCTCCGCCGGAGTCGCTGGTCATGTCCGGCGGGCTGTTCCACGGCCTCCAGCTCTGGGTGAACCTCCCGGCGTCCGACAAGATGATGGACCCCCGGTACCAGGACATCCGCGGCGGCCAGGTCCAGCTCCTGACCTCGCACGACGGCGGCGCGCTGCTCCGCGTGATCGCCGGCGCGCTGGACGGACACGAGGGTCCCGGCATCACGCACACCCCGATCACGATGATCCACGCGACGCTGCGGCCGGGTGCGGAGATCAACCTGCCGTGGCGCGAGGACTTCAACGGTCTCGCGTACGTACTGGCGGGGCGCGGCTCGGTCGGTACGGAGAGGCGTCCCGTCCACATGGGGCAGACGGCGGTGTTCGGCGCGGGCGGCGCGCTGAGCGTGCGCGCGGACGAGTCCCAGGACGGGAACACGCCGGACCTGGAGGTCGTGCTGCTGGGCGGGCGCCCGATCAGGGAGCCGATGGCGCACTACGGCCCGTTCGTGATGAACAGTCACGCGGAGCTCAAGCAGGCGTTCGACGACTTCCAGGCGGGCCGCCTGGGAACGGTCCCCGCGGGGCCGGCGTAGCCGGCGGTTGCGGGGTGCGGTGCGCCTCCGGCGCGGGTGCGTTGTGGTGCCGGGGGCCGGGGCCTCCGGAGGTACATGTCCGGACGGCATGATTTACGGCGCGACTCTGGCCAGTCGATGGTTCGGGCGTCCGTGCGCCACAAATCACGCTTTAGTGTCCGGACACGCACCTCCTACGACCCCGACCCCCTCCCGCCCGTGGGCCGCCTCGCGCACGACCGGGCCGCTTGAGCGGGCGGTGAAGGGGGGCGCGCAGGGGTCGTGTCCGGGACGTAGAGCGTGATTTGTGGCGCGCGAACGCCCGAACCATCGACAGGGCAGCTGCGCGCCGT
This sequence comes from Streptomyces sp. NPDC051662, assembly GCF_040681655.1. Lineage (NCBI taxonomy): Bacteria > Bacillati > Actinomycetota > Actinomycetes > Kitasatosporales > Streptomycetaceae > Streptomyces > Streptomyces sp. NPDC051662. The sequence continues at coordinate 65,008 of NZ_JBFAZD010000034.1, read as the reverse complement.
AAATCATGCAGTCCCGGGCGCGAGCCCGGAGCGACCACCGGCAACCACCCGCACCCGGAAACCGGCCCCAGCCGAAACGCACCCGTACCCACGCCCCCCGCCGGACGGCGACGGTCACTCGCGCGGAGCTCAACGCGGGACAGGTCCCCCCTCCCGTGGTCGGGTGGGAGCGTGCAGATCTCGTCGCCGTCCCTCCTCCCCGAGAGCGCCCGGCGCCTCGCCGCCTGGTGCGGTGTGGTGCTGGTGATCGCCGGGGTCGGGGCCGTCGCGATCTGGCTGGTCGTCACTTTCAAGACCGCCGTCACGCCCGTACTGCTCGCCATCCTCGGCACCGCGCTGCTCGGCCCCCTCTACCGCCGCCTCGTCGCACTGCGGTTGAACCGGTCGCTCGCCGCCGGGCTCACCTGCGTCGCCGTCGTGGCCGTGGTCGGCGGCGCGGGGTACATCGTCGTCAGCGCGCTGGTCGACAACGGCGACCAGATCATGACCTCGCTGCGCCAGGCGGCGCGGGACATGGCCCGGCACTTCGGCGCCGCCGGGACCTCGCTCGACGATCTGGCGAAGAACGCCAAGACCCTGATCGGGAAGTTCGGCGCCACCGCCGCCTCCGGGGTCCTCACCGGGATCAGTGTCGTCGGCGAGCTGATCGCCACCGCCGTGCTCGCGCTGCTGCTGATGTTCTTCTTCCTGCGCGACTCCGAGCGCGCGGCCGACGCGCTCAGGGCCTTCGCCCCGCGGACGACCGGGGACACCGTCGAGGCCATGGCCCGCCGTGCCTTCGGTGCCGTCGAGGGGTTCATGCGCGGCACCACCGTCATCGCCCTGATCGACGCGGTCTGCATCACCGTCGGCCTGCTGATCCTGCGTGTCCCCGGCGCCGTCGGGCTCGGTGCGCTCGTCTTCGTCGGGGCGTACATCCCGTATCTCGGCGCCTTTCTCTCCGGTGCCGTCGCCGTGCTGGTCGCCCTCGCCGACCGGGGCCTGGTGATCGGGCTGTGGGCGCTGGGGGTGGTGCTCGCCGTGCAGGTGCTGGAGGGCCATGTGCTCCAGCCGATGATCCAGAGCCGTACGGTCCAGATGCATCCGGCCGTGGTGATACTGGCGATCACCGCGGGCGCCAGCGTGGCCGGGATTCTGGGGATACTGCTCGCCGTACCGCTGACGGCCGCCGCGTTCGGTGTCCTCTCCGAGCTGAGGGACCGCTACGGCCGCTACGACGACGCCCCGGGCCCCGTCCCGCCGCACTCGTAGAGCTCGAACCAGATCGACTTGCCCTCGCCGCGCGGATCCACCCCCCAGGCGTCGGCGAGCACCTCCATCAGCACCAGCCCGCGCCCGCTGGAGGCCAGTTCCCCGGGGTGTCTGCGGTGCGGCAGTTCGTCGCTGGTGTCGGCGACCTCGACGCGCAGGCGCCGGTCGCCCGGCTCGCCGCGTGCCTCCGCGACGAGCAGGGCGTCGCCGTCGGTGTGCACGAGGACGTTGGTGATCATCTCGGAGACCATCAGCTCGGCGGAGTCGATCTGTTCCGCGTCCGCCCAGTCGTGCAGCAGCTCGCGCAGCTGGCGCCGTACGCCCGCGATCCGCTCGGGCTCGGCCTGGGCGACGGTCAGCGCGGTGCGCCGGGGAATCCCGCCGGCGAGCCGGGCCGGCGCGAGGTCCCGGGAGAGCAGCAGGAGCGCGATGTCGTCCTCGCGGCGGTCCACGAGCGGTCCGGTCGTGTAGTGCGAGGTGGGCCCGTGCACGGCCTGGATGAGGGTGTCGGCGAGCTTCTCCAGGGATCCGCCGCTGTCCTGCTCCAGTACGGGCCGCAGCCGCGCCCAGCCGGTCGCGAGATCGTGTCCGCCGGTCTCGATGAGCCCGTCCGTGCACAGCATGAGCGTTTCGCCCGGCCCCAGGACGAGCCGGGTCGTCGGATAGTCGGAGTCGGCCTCGATGCCGAGCGGCAGTCCGCCTTCGGTCTGCCGGACGAACGCGGTCCCGTCCGCCGTACGGATCACCGGGTCGGGATGGCCCGCGCGGGCGATGTCGAGCGTGCCGTTCTCGGGGTCGACTTCCAGATAGAGGCAGGTCGCGAAGCGCGGGCCCGCCACGGAGTACCACTCGTCCATCACGGCGGCCCCCGCGTCCGTGCGCGGTCCGCCGCCGGGGACGGCGCCGCCGTCGCGCCCCGGGTAGTGCTGGAGACCGGCCAGGAAGCGGGAGGCGCGGGAGAGCACCGCGTCGGGCCGGTGGCCCTCGGAGGCGTAGGCGCGCAGGGCGATCCGCAGCTGGCCCATGAGGCCGGCGGCCCGTACGTCATGGCCCTGGACATCCCCGATGACCAGCGCGAAGCGTCCGCCCCAGTGCTCGGAGCGCGCTGTGCCGCCGGGCAGCGGGATCATGTCGTACCAGTCGCCGCCGATCTGGAGGCCGCCGCCGGTCGGTACGTACCTGGCCGCCATGGTCATGCCGGGGATCTCGGGTCCGAGCGTCGGCATCATCGTGCGCTGAAGGCCGAGGGAGAGCTCGCGCTCGGTCTCGGCGACGCTCGCGCGGGCCAGCGCCTGCGCCATCATCCGGGCCACCGTCGTCAGGACGGACCGCTCGTCGGGCGAGAAGGCGACACGGTGTTTGAAGGCGGCCATCCAGGTGCCCAGCGTGCGGCCCGCGACGATCAGCGGGAGGAAGGCCCACGAGTGGCGGCCGAAGCGTTTCACGTACCGCCAGGTGGCGGGGTAGCGGTCGGCGTACGACTCCGGGGTGGGCAGATAGATGGCCCGGCCGGTCCTTACGACCTCGGCCGCCGGGTAGTCGCTGTCCATCGTCATGCCCTCGAACGGCGCCGAGTCCTCCGGGGCGTGCCCGTGGTGGCCGATGATCGTCAGCCGCTCGCCGGAGACGCCGTAGACCGCGAGGCCGTCAGGCGAGAAGCCGGGCATGGAGAGGGAGGCGGCGACCCGCAGCACCTCGGCGGTCGAGCGTGCCTCGGCCAGCGCGCGGCCGGCGTCGAGCAGGAACGCCTCCCGGGAGCGCCGCCAGTCGCCGGTGACGGAGGACCGTTCGACGGTGGTGCCCGGCTGGGGCTCGGTGATCGCCTGGACCGTGCCGATCATCTCGTGGTCCCCCTCGGCCGGGGACGTGCTGACCGGCTTGGCCCTGACCCGTACGGTACGGATCACCCGGCCGCTCTCGTCCACGACCCGCAGCCGGGCTTCGGCGAGGGTCCTCTCGGCGAGCGCGAGATTGAAGATGCCGTCGATCTCGTTCCAGTCGATGGGGTGCAAACAGGAGCGCGCGGCGGACACGGTGAGCGTCACGGGTTCCTCGGGCATGCCGAGCAGCCGGGCCGCCTCCCCGTCGAGGGTGACCGTGTCGGACGCGTTCTCCCAGCGCCATAGACCGGTCGCGATCGCGGCCAGGACATCCTCGGTGCGCATTGTCCCACTTTATGAATATGTGTAGAACAAACGCCACCGAGGGGTGTGTCATGGCCGGGCGGTAACCTGTTACGGCGTACGAGGTAATGCCCTCCACGACGTAGCGCTTCCGTCCGGACAACCCCGACTTGCCAAGAACTGGATGAAACGACGATGCATCGGTACAGGTCCCACACCTGCGGCGAGCTCCGCGCCTCTGACGTCGGTGCCGACGTCCGGCTGAGCGGCTGGCTGCACAATCGCCGAGACCTGGGCGGCATCCTCTTCATCGATCTCCGCGATCACTACGGTCTGGTCCAGCTCGTGGCCCGCCCCGGCACCCCCGCGAACGAGGAGCTGGCCAAGCTCACGAAGGAGACCGTCGTCCGTATCGACGGCAAGGTCTCCGCGCGCGGTGCGGAGAACGTCAACCCGGAGCTGTCGACGGGCGAGATCGAGATCGAGGTCTCCGAGGTCGAGATCCTCGGCGCGGCGGGTCCGCTGCCGTTCACGGTCAACGCCGAGGACGGGGTGAACGAGGAGCGGCGCCTGGAGTACCGCTTCCTCGACCTGCGCCGTGAGCGCATGCACCGCAACATCATGCTGCGGACGGCCGTCATCTCCGCCATCCGGCACAAGATGACCGCGCTGGGCTTCAACGAGATGGCCACGCCCATCCTCACCGCGACCTCCCCCGAGGGCGCCCGCGACTTCGTGGTCCCGTCCCGGTTGAACCCGGGCAGGTTCTACGCGCTGCCGCAGGCACCGCAGCAGTTCAAGCAGCTGCTGATGATCTCGGGCTTCGACCGCTACTTCCAGATCGCGCCGTGCTTCCGCGACGAGGACGCCCGCGCCGACCGCTCGCCCGGCGAGTTCTACCAGCTCGATGTCGAGATGAGCTTCGTCGAGCAGGAGGACGTCTTCCGGCCGATCGAGAAGCTGATGACCGAGCTGTTCGAGGAGTTCGGCAACGGCCGCCATGTCACCTCGCCGTTCCCGCGCATCCCGTTCCGCGAGTCGATGCTGAAGTACGGCAACGACAAGCCGGACCTGCGTGCCAAGCTCGAACTCTCCGACATCTCCGATGTCTTCGAGGGCTCCGAGTTCAAGGCGTTCGCCGGGAAGCACGTCCGCGCCCTGCCGGTGCCGGACACGGCGGGCCAGTCGCGGAAGTTCTTCGACGGGCTCGGTGAGTACGCCGTCGAGCACGGTGCGAAGGGCCTGGCCTGGGTGCGGGTCGGCGAGGACGGCTCGCTGAGCGGCCCGATCGCCAAGTTCCTCACCGAGGAGAACGTCAAGCTGCTCACCGAGCGCCTGGGGCTCGTCCCCGGCCACGCCGTCTTCTTCGGCGCGGGTGAGTTCGACGAGGTCTCCAAGATCATGAGCGCGGTGCGTGTCGAGGCGGCCAAGCGCGCGGGCCACTTCGAGGAGGGCGTCTTCCGGTTCTGCTGGATCGTCGACTTCCCGATGTACGAGAAGGACGAGGAGACCGGGAAGATCGACTTCTCGCACAACCCGTTCTCGATGCCCCAGGGCGGCCTGGAAGACCTGGAGACGAAGGACCCGCTGGACATCCTGGCGTGGCAGTACGACATCGTCTGCAACGGAATCGAGCTGTCCTCCGGCGCGATCCGTAACCACGAGCCCGAGCTGATGATCAAGGCGTTCGAGATCGCCGGCTACGACCGCGAGACCGTCGAGCACGAGTTCGCGGGCATGCTCCGCGCGTTCCGCCTCGGTGCCCCGCCGCACGGCGGCATCGCCCCGGGCGTCGACCGCATCGTGATGCTGCTGGCCGACGAGCCGAACATCCGCGAGACGATCGCCTTCCCGCTCAACGGCAACGCGCAGGACCTGATGATGGGCGCGCCCACGGAGCTGGCCGAGTCCCGCCTCCGCGAGCTGAACATCGCGCTGCGCAAGCCGGCCGCGAAGTCAGGCGAGTAGCCTCCCGGCACACCCGAAGGGGCCCGGAACCGTGTGGTTCCGGGCCCCTTCGCGTGTCCGGCCGCAATGCTCCGATTCAGGACAACGTGAGCCGCGCCCGCCGACCGGACCGGCGTACGCGGAGAAGTTCATGCGTCCGAGGCAACCTGACCGCCGCCCCATCGCGTTCCACTGGCGTGGGAGACCGAACACAAGGGCGAGGGCAGGCCAATGGAGACCGGGGACGGCGACTTCGAGGCATTCGTCGCCGCCCGGGGGCCGCGGCTTCTGCGGATGGCCTGGCTGCTGACCGGGGACGCGCATCTCGCCGAGGATCTGCTCCAGAGCACCCTCGCGAAGGTGTGGCCCAAGTGGCCGCGCATCGCGGGGGACCGGCCGGAGGCGTACGTACGCAAGGCGCTGGTGCATCTGCACGCGTCCTGGTGGCGGCGGCGCTGGCGGGGCGAGCTGCCGTACGGCGATGTCCCGGACGCGGTGGGGACGTTCGACGCGTACGCCGGGGTGGACCTGGAACAGTCGCTGGCCGCCGCCGTGCGCGCACTGCCCGTGCGGCAGCGCGCGGTGGTCGTGCTGCGCTACTTCGAGGACCTGAGCGTCGACGACACCGCGGCGACCCTCGGCTGCACCCCCGGCACCGTCAAGAGCCAGTCGGCGCGTGCGCTGCGCACCCTGCGCGCCGCGCTGCCCGCCTCCGTGGAAGGCGGTGACCGCCGTGGGTGACTTCTGGCCCCTCTGGCCCCGCAAGCCGCACAGGCCCCGTAAGCCGCACAGGACCCATGGGCCGGACGGGACCCATGGGCCGGACAGCGAGACCGGGCCGGGCCGTGAGCCGGGCCCCGAGGACGAGCGGGAGCTGCGGATCCTGCTGGAGAAGGCCGTACCCCGGCTGCCCGCCCCCGAGGGCCGGCTACAGGGGGTACGGGAACGGGTCGCCAGGACCCGCCGTCGGCGCCGTACGGCAGGGACCGCCGCGGCGGCCGTGACCGGGCTGGTCCTCGCCGGGACGCTGCTCCCCGGCGTATCGGGCGTCGGCGAGGAGTCCACCCCACCCGCCTCCGCCGCCCCCTCGCTCACCTCGCCCCCTGACCCCTCGCCCGGCGACGGGCGGGACCGGCGGACGCGCTTCGCACAGGTGGCCGGTCTCACCCTCCGGCTGCCGGACACCTGGCAGGCCCTCGACATGCCGGAGGACGTCCGGGACAAGCAGCCGGCCCGCGGTTTCGTCTCGTCCCAACGGCTCGTCCCGTACGAGCGGCCCTGCCCCGGGAACGACGAGAGCCTGTGCCTTCCGGTGGAGCCCCTCCGGCCCGGCGGTGTCCTGGTCACGCTGGTCGCGCGGAGCGGGATCGACCTGTCGCCCAAGGCCCAGGACCCACCGGAGCTGTATCCGTCGGACAGCCCTTCCCCGGCCTGCCGGAAGATCGCCGGAACCCAGGAGTTCTACGGGCTGATCGGCGGCGTCCCCGCTCCCTACTCGGCGATCACCGTCACCCTGTGCGTCGCGGGCGACTCGCCGGGGACCGTCGAGGACGCCCACGCGATGATCACCGGCGCAGACTTCGGCAGAGGACCTGAGAACGCCCCGCCCCCTACCGGCCATCCCCGGAACGCGAGATGAAAGAGGCCCGTACATGTCCCTGCGCCCTGTCCGCCCCGTCCGCAGAGGACAGCTGATCGCCGCGCTGCTGGCGACCGGCCTGCTGCTCACCGGCTGCTCGGGCCTCACCGGCACCACGGACCATGCGGACAACGTGGGCTCGGCGCCGGGCGGGACGGTCGCCAAGGACAAGGCCGCCGCCGATACCACCGGCGGCGGCGCGGGAGGGCCCGTCCCCGAGTCGGAGGGCGTCAAGCCGGAGGAGATCCCCGATCTCGGTCCCGCGACCCGTGCGGAGATCTCCCCCGAGGCGTCCCAGGCCGTTGTGGTGACCGGCACGGGCCGGGACTCCAGCACGTCCTCGGCCGTCGTCTACGAGCGCGATCCGGTCACCGGCTGGCATGCGGTCTCGGACGTCTGGCCCGCCCACAACGCCGTGCGCGGCTGGACCGACGACCACTTCCAGGGCGATCTGCGTTCCCCCATCGGGGTGTTCGACCTCACCGATGCGGGCGGCAAGCTGCCCGACCCCGGCACGAAGCTCCCGTACGACCGCGGAGCCATCTTCGAGGCGTCGGGCGACGGCTTCGAGGGCGAGGCGCTCGCGGGGTCCTTCGACTATGTGGTCGCGATCAACTACAACCGGCTGGCCGGCACCACACCCCTCGACTGGACCCGGCCGCTCGGCGAGGACAAGGGCGGCGGCATCTGGCTCCATGTGGACCACGGCGGGCCCACCCAGGGGTGTGTCTCGCTGCCGCGCTGGCGGATGAAGGAGCTGCTGAGGATGCTGGACCCGGCGAAGCGGCCGGTCGTGGTGATGGGCGACGCGGAGTCGCTCAGCGACTGACACGCCGTGGGCGACCGGACCCCGACCGACCGTACGCGCGAGGGCCCGGGACCTGCCGTCCCGGGCCCTCTCATGCCATCAGCGGCGGCCGGGCGATACCCGGCCGCGCGTTACGCCGCCGGGTCCTCGCCGCCGAAGCGCTCCCGGTACGCGGCCAGGTCCTCGTCGCTGATCTTCGCGAAGAGCACCGGCGGGACGGTGAACGCCGTACCGGCCGGAACGGACGCCAGCGCCTTCGCCTCCTCGGCCGTGACCCAGCTCGCCGTGTCGTCGGTCAGCGCGAACGCCTCCCGCATGGCCCTGGAGGACGCCGGGATGAACGGCTCGGAGACCACCGCGTACAGATGGATCAGGTTCATCGCCGTCCGCAGGGAGAGCGCCGCGCCCTCCTCGTCGGACTTGATCTCCAGCCACGGAGCCTTCTCCTCCAGATACGAGTTGCCCGCGGACCACAGGGCGCGCAGCGCGGCGGCGGCCTTGCGGAACTGGAGCGTCTCCATGTGGCCCTCGTACTCGGCGAGCAGCCCCGCGATCTCCTCGCCGAGCCGCGCCTCCGCCTCGCCCGCCGGCTTGCCGGCCGGCACGGCGTCACCGAAGCGCTTGCGCGAGAAGGACAGGACGCGGTTCACGAAGTTGCCGAGGGTGTCGGCGAGGTCCTTGTTGACCGTCGTCGTGAAGTGCTCCCAGGAGAAGGACGTGTCGTCCGACTCCGGCGCGTTCGCGATCAGGAAGTAGCGCCAGTAGTCGGCGGGCAGCAGTTCCAGCGCGGCGTCGGTGAAGACGCCCCGCTTCTGCGAGGTGGAGAACTTGCCGCCGTAGTAGGTGAGCCAGTTGAAGGCCTTGACGTAGTCGACCTTCTTCCAGGGCTCGCGGGTGCCGAGCTGGGTGGCCGGGAACATCACCGTGTGGAACGGGACGTTGTCCTTGGCCATGAACTCCGTATAGCGGACGGCGTCGTCGGCCTCGTACCACCAGGACTTCCAGTCTCGGTTCGCCGGGTCCTGGTCCGACCACTCCTTCGTCGCGCCGATGTACTCGATGGGCGCGTCGAACCAGACGTAGAAGACCTTGCCCTCGGCCGCCAGCTCCGGCCAGGTGTCGGCCGGGACCGGTACGCCCCAGTCCAGGTCGCGGGTGATCGCGCGGTCGTGCAGGCCCTCGCTCAGCCACTTGCGGGCGATCGAGGAGGCGAGCTGCGGCCACTCAGCGCTGCTCGCGTCGATCCAGTTCTCGACCTCGCCGGCCAGCTTCGACTGGAGGAGGAAGAGATGCTTGGTCTCGCGGACCTCCAGCTCGCTGCTGCCGCTGATCGCGGAGCGCGGGTTGATCAGATCGGTCGGGTCCAGCACGCGGGTGCAGTTCTCGCACTGGTCGCCGCGGGCCTTGTCGTAGCCGCAGTGCGGGCACGTACCGACGATGTAGCGGTCCGGCAGGAAGCGGTCGTCGGCGATCGAGAAGACCTGGCGGATCGCCCGCTCCTCGATGAAGCCGTTCTCCATGAGGCGGCGCGCGAAGTGCTGGGTGATCTCGCGGTTCTGCGCGGACGAGCTGCGGCCGAAGTAGTCGAAGGCGAGCTCGAAGCCGTCGTAGATCGCCTTCTGGGCGTCGTGCTGCTCGGCGCAGAAGGCGTCGACCGGGACGCCCGCTTCCTTCGCCGCCAGTTCGGCGGGGGTGCCGTGCTCGTCGGTGGCGCAGATGAACAGGACCTCGTGGCCGCGTCGGCGGAGGTACCTGGCGTACACATCCGCCGGGAGCATGGACCCCACCATGTTGCCCAGGTGCTTGATCCCGTTGATATACGGAAGGGCGCTGGTGATGAGGTGTCGAGCCATTGCAGGCTGCTCCCAAGTCGCTACACGGAGTGACCAATTGGTCTACGGAATGTCAATATCGTATCCGACCCGTCGAGCGCGAGTCGCCCCCATTTGCCGGGGGTGCGCAGCGCCGCGCGAGGCGTGTGCGCCGCTGCGCGGGGGAGAGAGCTTTCCGAAACACCCCTTCCCGTAGACAGGCGCATCCCGGGAGAGAAAGGGCATCATGTACGAGGCGGGGCAGGGGACAGGGGCAGGGGACGGCAGCATGCGGGTACTGGTCGCCGAGGACGAGGAGGTCCTGGCCGAGCTGGTGGCCACCGGGCTGCGGCGGGCGGGATTCGCCGTCGACACCGTGTACAGCGGTGACGCCGCCCTCGCCTATCTGGGACTGCACGACTACGACGTGGTCGTCCTCGACCGTGATCTGCCACGTGTCCACGGCGACGACGTCGCGCGCAAGCTGGTCGCCGAGTCGTCCCGTACGCGCATCCTGATGCTGACCGCGTCCGCCTCCATGGAGGAGCGCGTCGAAGGGCTCGATCTGGGCGCCGACGACTATCTGGGCAAGCCCTTCGACTTTCCCGAGCTTGTCTCGCGCGTGCGCGCGCTGCGGCGGCGCAGCGCCAGGCCCGTACCGCCGCAGCTGGAGCGGCACGGCGTACGGCTCGATTCCGTACGGCGGACGGCGTCGCGGGACGGAGTGGCGCTGGACCTCTCGCCGAAGGAGTTCTCGGTGCTGCAGATCCTGCTGGAGGCGGACGGGGCGCCGGTCTCCGCCGAGGAACTGCTGGAGCGGGCCTGGGACGCGCACGCGGATCCGTTCACCGGCGCGGTCCGGGTCTGTCTCAGCAAGCTGCGCGCCAAACTCGGGGATCCGCCGCTGATCCGGACGGTCCAGGGGGTGGGGTACGCGCTGTGATACGCGACGCGAACGTGCGCGCCGCGAAGAGAACGGGGCGGTGCGGGGCGAGGCGGACGCTGGGGCCCGGCTCCACCATCCGTACGCGCATGGCCCTGATCTACGGGGGCGTCTTCGTCGTCCTCGGTGGCTGTCTGCTCGCCGTCGTCAATCTGCTCTCCAGCGCCGGTACGCAGAACGAGGCGCAGGAGATCGCCGCCCGGGTGGCGCCGGCCCAGGTGTCGCCCGAGCTCCCCGCCTCGCCGGGGAGCGGGCTGATCCGCCGGCAGCAGGGCCATTACGTCGCCGTGTATCAGCTCACCGACACGGTCACGGACGCCGCCTCCGACGAGATGATGTTCTGGTCGGTCGCCGCGCTGCTGGTCATGGCGGCGTGCGCGGTCGGGGTCGGCTGGTGGACGGCGGGGCGCGTGCTGCGTCCGGTGCACGCGATGACGGCGAAGGCCCGCCGATTGTCCGAACACAATCTTCACGAACGGATCGGCGCGAGCGGCCCGGACGATGAGCTGAAGGAGCTGGGCGACACCTTGGACGCGCTCCTGGCGCGCCTGCAGAAAGCTTTCGACAGTCAGCGCCGGTTCATCGCGAACGCCTCGCACGAGCTGCGTACCCCGCTGGCGACCCAGCGCGCCGCGATCCAGGTCGGGTTGGACGACCTCTGCACACCGGACGAGCTGGCCCGTACGAAGGAAACCCTGCTCGACAACAACCGGCGCAGTGAACGGCTCATCGAAGGGCTGCTGGTGCTGGCGCGCAGCGAGCGCGAGGTGGAGGACCTGGAGCCGGTCGATCTGGGCGAGGCGGTGGCCGAGGAGACGGCACGTTACGGGCGGCGGGTGTCGCTCAGTGTCGCCGACGCCGACGTGGTGCGCGGAAACCGGCTGCTGCTCGGGCAGTTGGTGGGAAACCTGCTGGCCAACGCGGTGACATACAACGTGCCCGGCGGGACGGTGGACGTTGAGGTGCGGGGTGGGGAGCTGGTGGTGCGCAACACCGGCCCTGTTGTCGCCGAGGCGGACATCCCCGCCCTGTTCGAACCGTTCCGGCGCGGTGAGGGCCGCGATCGGATGGGGCTCGGCGCGGGGCTCGGCCTCTCCATCGTCCGCTCGATCGCGGTGGCGCACGGCGGGACGGTCACGGCGGAGCCGGGCGGTGCGGGCGGAGGGCTGGCGGTGACGGTGTCGCTGCCGAAGGCGGGGGCGCGAGGGTGACTGACGGCGGCCACGGCCACCACCGTGACCTGAGCCGGAACCGGAACCGCCGCCGGCGTCGCGTACGGGACGCGAGCCGACGGCGGTGAGGGCCGGTAAGGCGGTAAGGCGTTACGGGGCGGGTCAGTTGACGGCGGCGGCCGGCTGCCAGGCGGCGAGCAGCTCGCGGTAGAACGCGGTGTCCGGGACCTCGCTGGGCACCGGACCCGCGTGGTAGAAGCCGACGTTGGCGGTGGCCTCGTCCGCGCCGAGCTTGCGCGCGAAGTCGAAGCCCTTGGCGTCCTCCTCGCCGAACGCCACGAACTGCCAGAAGAGCGGCAGCTTCGCGGCCTCGGCGAGAGCCTGCTCGGCGAGGCGTACGGCGCTGGGCGCACCGTCCGTCTGGAAGATCACCAGCGCGGGCCCGGCCGAACCGGACTTCTCGTGGAGCATGACGACCTCTTCGACGGCGCGGTGGTAGTTCGTACGCCCCATGCGCCCGAGGGAGCCGTGCAGTTCGTCGATCTTCCCCTCGTAGTCGGCGAGACCGATCTCGCCGGTCCCGTCGATCTCGGTGGAGAAGAACACGACGGAGACGGTCGCGCTCTCGTCCAGGTGCGCGGCGAGCGCGAGGGCCTGCTCACCGAGGTGCTGGGCGCTGCCGTCCTTGAAGTACGGCCGCATGGAGCCGGACCGGTCGAGAATGAGATAGACGGTGGCCCGCTGCCCGGCGAGGCCGCGCTTCTTGAGGGCGGCGCCGGCGGCCTTGTAGTGGTCGGCGAGGCCGGGGGCACGGGACTTGACGCGGGCGAGGGTGAAGGCGGGGCGGGCGCCGGCGGCGGGGGCCGGTACGGGCTCGGCTTCCGGTACGGGCTCGGCTTCGAGTACGGGCTCGACGTCGGCCTCGACCTCGGCCTTGACCTCGACGGCCTCGACCTCGACGACCTCGGCCTTCGGCTCCGTCTTGATCTCGGGTTCGGGCGCCGGTTCAGGCTCCGCCGGAACAACCGCCCCCCGCACGGGAGTCAGGTCGAGTTCGGGCTCCGCCGTGGCCTGCGCGGGGACCGTGGGCGTGGGGGTGACCGCGGGGGTGACGGCCGGGGCGGGCGTGGCCGTGGCCGTCGACGGCTCCTCGATCGCGCTCGTCCGCGGCAGCTGCGCGGGGACGGCGCGGTCCGGATCGGCCGGCCGGGGGTTGTCGAACGCCGCGGCCACCAGATCCGCCGCCACCCCTCCGACGTCCCTGGGCTCCACCGGGTCCGTGGGCTCCTCCGGGTCCTTGGGCTCCACCTTGGCGGGGGCCGCGGCAGGCGTCGCGTCCAAGGCCGAGGCCGCGTCCGAGGCCGTGGCCGTCGTCGTGGCCCCGGCCGCGTCGTCCGCGGCGGCCGTCGTGTCCGTATCCGAGTCCTTGGGCGTCGGCTCCGCCGGATCCGTACGGTCCGAACGCCCCGCCTGAGACGGTACCGAGGCCGAGACCGGCGCCGACTCGTGGTGCTCCTCCGCACGGTCGCGTCCGAACACCTTGCGCAGCAAGCTCCGAATGCCCATGGGCGAGGCCTTTCAGATGAGTTGGGTGCGGTGTCCGCCGCCGGGGAAACGCGCATCCCTGGCCAGGGCGGATACGTAAGGTTAGCGGCCGCCGCGAATGATCTCCGGCAGGGGCGGTCCACGTGTAGGGCGGGCCCTACGGGCAGGACGGTACCCTCCCCGCCGCCGACGGCATTACACTCCCCCGACCACCCGGTCGGCGCAGGTTCATGTGTCGTTCACCTGGAGGCCGCCACCCTGGTGGCAGCCGCACCTAGCGTCACGAGCCGAGACATCCCGACACCGTGTCGGCGCGGTGCGCGCCGAATACATCGCATTCCGGAGGCGAAAGTGCGCAAACTGCTGCCGCTGCTCAATTCGAGTTCCAGTCCTCACCCGGGCGGGCGTTCGGCTCTGACCTGCCGCTTCCGCTGTGGCGACGCCTGTTTCCACGAGGTCCCGAACAAGAGTGACAACGAGTACGTCGGTGACGTCATCGCCGGGGCCATGACGCGCCGTTCCATGGTGCGTGCGGCAGCCGTCGTGACGGTCGCCACCGCGGCGGGCAGCGCGTTCGCGTTCGGTCCCGGCAATACCCCGGCGTCCGCCGCCGCTGTCGCCGGACACGGCAACGGCAACACCGGTGGGGCGGGTGGCAAGGTCGACGGCGCCCGTGGTCTGCGCTTCACCCCGGTCGCCCCCAACACCGCGGACAAGGTGACGATCCCCTCCGGCTACGCCCAGAACGTGGTCATCCGCTGGGGTGACCCGATCCTGCGCGGTGCGCCGGAGTTCAACCCGGACAAGCAGACCGCCAAGGCGCAGGCCGGCCAGTTCGGTTACAACGTCGACTTCCTGAGCCTGCTCCCGCTGAAGGGCGAGCGCGACCGTCAGGTCCTCGTGGCCAACCACGAGTACACCGACGAGATCCTGATGTTCAAGGGCTACGACTCGGCCAAGCCGACCCGCGAGCAGGTGGAGATCGCCTGGGCCGCCCACGGTCTCTCCGTCGTCGTGGTCGAGGAGGACCGCAAGAGCGGCAAGCTCACCGCCGTCACCCGTCACCAGCTCAACCGTCGTCTCACCGTCACCAGCGAGTTCCGGCTCACCGGCCCGGCCGCGGGCAGCGATCTGCTCCGTACCTCGGCTGACCGTACGGGCAGCAGGGTCCTCGGCACGCTGAACAACTGCGCCGGCGGCACCACCCCCTGGGGCACGACGCTGCACGGCGAGGAGAACTTCAACCAGTACTTCGCCAACGGTTCGAGCGACACGGACAAGCGCTACGGCGTCGGCACCGCCGCCAGCGAGCGCAAGTGGGAGCTGTTCGACAAGCGCTTCGACCTCAAGCAGGAGCCCAACGAGGTCCACCGCCACGGGTGGGTCGTCGAGCTCGACCCGTACGACCCGGACTTCACGCCCCGTAAGCGCACCGCCCTCGGCCGCTTCAAGCACGAGGCCGCGCAGCCCCGGCTGACCGCCGACGGCCGCCCCGTCGTCTACATGGGTGACGACGAGCGCTTCGACTACCTCTACAAGTTCGTCTCGTCGAAGCAGATGAAGAAGGGCACCAGCCGCGCCGCCCACGAGCACAACCTGACGCTGCTCGACGAGGGCACGCTGTACGTGGCCAAGCTGACCGGTGACAGCCCGGCGGGCGAGTTCGACGGCACGGGCAAGCTCCCGAACGACGGCGAGTTCGACGGTTCCGGCGTCTGGATACCGCTGGCGACCGGCGATGTCTCGCACGTGCCCGGCATGAGCGCCGACGAGGTGTACGTCTTCACGCGCCTCGCGGGCGACAAGGTCGGCGCCACCAAGATGGACCGTCCCGAGGACGTCGAGCCGTCGCCGCGCACCGGCCGGGTCTATGTCGCGCTGACGAACAACACCGACCGCGGCAAGGCGGGCAAGGCGGGCGCCGACGAGGCCAACCCCCGTAACGCCAACAAGCACGGTCACATCCTGGAGCTGGCGGAGAACTGGGACGACCCGGCGGGTGACGGCTTCGCCTGGCGCCTCTTCCTGGTCGCGGGTGACCCCGGCGACCCGGCCACCTACTTCGCGGGCTTCCCCAAGGACAAGGTCAGCCCGATCTCCTGCCCGGACAATGTCGCCTTCGACCCGCACGGCAACCTGTGGATCTCGACGGACGGCAACGCGCTCGGCAACCACGACGGTCTGTTCGGTGTCGCCACGCAGGGCGAGCGGCGCGGTGAGCTGAAGCAGTTCCTGACCATGCCGAACGGCGCCGAGACCTGTGGCCCGATCATCCAGGACCGCCGGGTTCTGGTCGCGGTGCAGCACCCGGGGGAGATCGACGGCGCGACCGTCGAGAAGCCGGCGAGCGCGTGGCCCGACGGCCCCGGCAAGATGGTCCGTCCTTCGGTCGTCTCGGTCTGGCGCAAGGACGGCGGCAACATCGGCGTCTGACGCCGACTGATCCGACCCGACCGCGGGGTGGCGCCGTCTCGGACCGGCGTCACCCCGCTCGGCGTTCCAGGCACTCGCCCGGTCGATGACAGAGGCCGGTCGATGACAGAAGCCGGTCGATGACAGCCGGTCGATGACAAAAGAGGGAGAGCCGGCGGGCCGTCCGCGCTTACCCTCGACCTATGACTTCTGAGGCTTCGGACACGGGGACCGCACGGGTCGACTCCTGGATCTGGTCCGTACGGCTCACCAAGACCCGCTCCCAGGCCGCGACCGCCTGCCGCGGCGGCCACGTCCGCGTCAACGGCGAGCGGGTCAAGCCCGCGTACGCGGTCAAGCCGGGCGACGAGGTCCGGCTGCGCCACGCGGGCCGCGACCGGGTCGTGGTGGTCTCGCGCGTCGTGAAGAAGCGGGTGGGCGCGCCGGTCGCCGTGGAGTGCTACGTGGACAACAGCCCGCCGCCCCCGCCGCGCGAACTGACCGTTCCCCTCGTCCTTCGCGACCGGGGGACGGGCCGTCCGACGAAGCGCGACCGCAGGGAGCTGGACCGGCTTCAGGACAGGGCCCAGGACCAGTGGTTTCAGGGCTGACCGGGGAGTTTCGGGACTGTCAGCGAATGGATGAGTTTAGCTGCACACAGTCACCTTTGGTGCACGGAAAGTAAAACCGGCACCACAGGGAAGGTCCTTCCCATGAACCACGACGGTGAACAGCGCGACCAGCAGCACCAGCACACACAGCGCTTCATGTTCCGCCTCCCCAGTCACCCCCGTAGCGTCGGCCGGGCCCGCGAAGTTCTTCATACGAAAGTTGGTCTGCCCGGAGATCCCGGCGAGACCGCCGCCCTCCTGCTCTCGGAGCTCGTCACCAACGCGCTGCGCCACGGCAGCCCGCCGGGCCGGGAGATCGCCGTCACCCTGGAGCGGGCCGAAGGGCTGCTCCGCCTGGAGGTCGAGGACGCGGGGGACTATCTGCCCCGGCCACGCACCCCCGATCTGGAGGACGAGTGCGGGCGGGGGCTCGCGCTGGTGGCCGCGCTCGCCGACGACTGGGGTGTGGCGCCCAGGCGGGGCCCCGGGAAGCGGGTCTGGGTCACGCTCAAAGTGCCCGAGAGATCCCTCAGGGCGTCCGATCAATGAGATCGGTCCCGCGCTGTGGAGAGGTGATCGCCAGGGCCGCCCGGACCTCCTGGCGCAGTGGAGCCAGGACGCCCTTCTCGTCGCCCGGCGGCGGCTCCGCCCGTACCTCCACGAGGACTTCGCTCGACCGCACCCCGGCCGCCAGCTCCCGCAACTGGCGCTCGACGCCGGAGATCTCGGCCGGGGTGGGCGGCTCGGCGCCGTAGTCGACGCGGACCCGGGCCGCCGTCGTCGCGTCCACGACCCGCTCCACCGCGACGACCAGCGGCAACCAGGCCGTGGCGCGCGGTCCGGTGGGCGGCGGCTCGGTCACGGCGCGCTGGAACTCGCTGCGTACGACGGACAGATCGCGGTAGAGACGGCGCCGCATGCGGGCCCGTTCGCCCTGGTCGGGCCCGTACACGAACGCGCGGCGCACATACTCCGCCGTGTCCTCGACCGT
This sequence comes from Streptomyces sp. NPDC051662, assembly GCF_040681655.1. Classification (NCBI taxonomy): domain Bacteria; kingdom Bacillati; phylum Actinomycetota; class Actinomycetes; order Kitasatosporales; family Streptomycetaceae; genus Streptomyces; species Streptomyces sp. NPDC051662. Next base: position 47,755 of record NZ_JBFAZD010000034.1, on the reverse strand, counting down.
GTCCGCGAGCCGGTGCCCGATCCGGCTGCGCCAGCTCTCCGGCCAGAGCAGATAGCCCACGATCAGGGCGATCGCACAGCCCATCATGCTGTCGACGAAGCGTGGAATCACGAGTTCGAATCCCTCGTGGTTGAGGGTGTCGGAGATCAGCAGGATCACCGGCGTGATGGCCGCCGTCTGGAACGCGTACCCCTTCGCGACGAACGCCGGGATCAGCCCCGCGATGACGGGCATGACCGCCACGTCCCACCAGCCGAGGGGCACCGCCGCCAGGATCGCGGCGGAGGTGATGAGGCCGAGCGCCGTGCCGAGCGCGCGCAGCACGGCGCGCGAGAAGACCGAGCCGAAGTCCGGTTTGAGGATGAAGGTGACGGTGAGCGCCACCCAGTACGAGCGGGGTACGGGGATGAGCGACACCAGCGACTGGGCGAGGCCGATACAGAGCGCGAGGCGCAGCCCGTACCGCCAGGACGCCTCGGAGAGCAGTACGTTGCGCGTGGCTCGGCGGGCGCGGACCCACAGCGGGGCGGGGCGGCCGAGCTTGTCGTCGGCGTCGACATCGACGCCGGCATAGGCGGCGCCGGGGTCGTTGTGGATATCGGGGCGGTGCACCACGGCGAACGCGTGCCGCAGCGCGGTGTCGACGGCGCGGGCGCACCGGTCGTCGGGCGCGGGCAGCTCGGGCGGCTCCGGCGGCGGTCCTTCGGTACGGCCCATGGCGACCGCGTCCGCCAACTCCCGTACGGCGGCCGGGATCGCGGCGGGCAGCGGCCGGCCGCGCAGCCGGGCGGCGGGCGCGGCCTCGACCAGCGGGATGATCACATTGAGCTGCGCGAGCAGCCGTACGAGCGGCCTGGAACGGCCGTGTTCGCGGGCACGGCGGGCGAGGACGAGGTCGTAGGAGTGGTTGAGGGATTCGGTGACGGCCAGCCGTTGGGTGTCGTACGTGTCCGTCTTCGCCCTCTCGCTACGCCCGGCCGCCTCCAGCAGACCGGCCACCGCGCGGTAGGTCGCGGCCACGGCGGTCCGCTCCGGCACCCCGCGGCGCAGCGGCCAGGCCAGCAGCGAGAGCGCGAGGACGAACAGCCCGCCGAGAGCGAACAGCAGCGGGGGCTTCCACCAGGGCTGGGGCAGCGGCAGTCCCGCGCCGATCACCGCGTCGAGCAGGAGCAGCAGACCGGCGGACGAGGCCACCGCGCCGATCGAGGAGATCATCCCGGAGACGAGCGCGACCACGGTCAGTACCCCGACGGCGACCCACCCGTGTCCGTACACGAGCGAGCCGATCGTGACGCCGAGGGCGCCGAAGAACTGGGGGACCGCGATGGTGAGGATCCGCATCCGGTACGCGTCCGCGGTGTGGCCGGCGACCGCGAGCAGGGCGCCCAGCGAGACGAGCGCGCCGTAGCCGGGCGCACCGAGCGCGAGACCCGCGGCCAGGGGCACGGTCAGGGCGATGGAGGCGCGGGCGACGGCGGCCCAGGGGATGGGCGCGGACTGCGGGCGCAGCCCGGCGAGCAGCCATTCGGGCGGGGCCAGATGGGAGGCCGGTGCCAGGCGCCGGGACAGGCGCCGCCGGAGCGGCCGGGGTGTCCGCGTCGGGTCTCGGCTGTCTCCCATGTCTCCCATGGAGGTGGGGCGGCGTCAGCCCTGGTAGCCCTCGACCTCGCCCGGGGGCCGTACCGCCGCCTCGTCGGGGTTCTCGCCGAACTCCGACTTGGCGCGCCGCTGCCGCAGCAGATCCCAGCACTGGTCGAGCTGGACCTCGACGGAGCGCAGCCGAGTCTGTTCGTCGGCGCCGAGGCCGAGATGCTCGGACGAGCGTGCGCGCAGGGCCCGTTCCTCCGCGACGAGTGCGCTGATGTTGTCGAGGATCTCGTCGTTCTTGCCGGCGGCGTTGCTGGCTGCGTTCATGGTTCGATCCTCGCGCTCGCGCGGCGCCCTCGCACCTCGGCCCGCACGTCCGTCACCGTACGCACGCGCACGCGCATACGGGCACAGGAGCGAGAGAGCGGCTGTGCCCGTATGCGCGGACGTTGCGTGGTCGAGCCCTTGTTGGTGCGCGGTCGGTCGGTCGGTTCGTCGGGTGGGAGAGGGCGGCCCTCAGTGTCTGTTGCCCGCCCAGGACGTCGCGCGATCCGTGGTCAGTGCCCAGATCACGAACGCGGCCAGCGCCATGCCGACGATCGCCCAGATCGGCGCGTACGGCAGGTACATGAACTGCGAGACCAGGTAGAGCGCCGCCACCCCTATACCGAAGTACCTGGCCATCGGGACGCGCATGAGAATCGCGAGTCCGGTGACGGCGATCAGGATTCCGAGGGCTACGTGGATCCAGCCCCAGGAGCTGAGGTTGAACGTGTAGGCGTAGCCGGTGACTGTGTTGAACACCGCGTCGTGTCGTACGGCCGCCACGCCCTGAAGGATGTCTATCGCTCCCGCGACCAGCATGAGAACACCGGCGAAGAAGCTACCGCCAGTAGCCCAGGCCGCCTTCCTTTCCGCATGTGCGCCGGTATGCGCTCCGGTGCCTGCTCCGGTTCCGGTGCCCATGCCTGTTCCTGTGCCCGTACCTGTGCCCATGCCCGTGGTGGGGGGCCTCTGTGCTGTGTTCTGGCTCATAACCCCATGGTGCTCCAAATGCCTCAAAAGGGACATTCGGTCGAGTGGGATCGGCATAAAGATTTCGTAAAGTCAGACGGGGGAGCGGCTGCGCGGGGCGCTGGGAGCGATATTCGGCGCGTGCGGAGCCCGGGGTAACCGCCTGCTCAGCCAGGCGCCGAGAGCCAGGGCGAGTCCGCCGGCGAGCACGCACCAGCCCGCCGTACGCAACGAGGCCGTCAACGCGTCGAAGATGGCGGCGGCGGCCGACCTGTCCCCGTTGTCCGGCAGGTCCTGGAGGATCGATCCGCGCGCCAGGGCGACCACGAGGAACAGCAGCGCCGCACCGGCCGCGTACGCGAGACCGGTGCCGATGAGCGCGCGGCGCCGGTGGACGGCGAGCAGCACGGCCGCGCCGCTGAGCGCCAGCGTGCCGACGGCGGGCCAGATCCCCGCCGCGCGCAGCCCCTGCGCGACCTCGCGCCAGATGCCGAGTCCGTTGGCCTCCAGGACGATGATCTGCGTATGCCGCACGGGGATCCGGTTGGCGTACGGCACGCTGTCGTCGGTCAGCTGCTTCTTCACCCGCGCGGTGATGGGCGCCAGATCGATCGTCACGGCATTGCCGCCGCCGCTGGTCAGTGCGTGTTCCGCGGTGGCGTGGGCGGCGCGGGTCGCCGTCTTCCACGCGTTCTTGAAGGCATGGGTGGTCTCGAACGACAGCACCGCGTCATGCAGCAGACCGCGTACCCCCTCCTGAAGAAGGGGCCCCACGGGGACCTCGCTCAGCACCTCGTCGGTGATCCGGTCGGCGACGGCGTTCTGTACGTCCGGATCGGAGGCGAGCGGCGCCATGGTGGAGACGAAGCGGTCGGTGTCGCCGATCTCCAGATCGACCCAGGCCGCGACCGCGCTCAGCGGGGCGAGGACCGTCAGCAGGACGATCAGCGCCGTGGAGAGGTAGGTCCGCACTCCTCAAGGGAACGGGCACGGGGCGACGGGCGCGAGCGGTGCGCCGCCGACCCGGTGAGAGAGCGCGGCGGCGCGCTGCTCCCGTGAGGTTGACGCGTACGGCGGGCGGGTGTGCCCTGGAGAAGCGGGGGTGGAAGTGGGGGGTGCGACGGAAGGAGCCCCCTGCCATGGCGACCCGGACACCGACGCCCACTCGGCACCGCACGCCGAGGCCGCATCTCCCGTGGCACGGCGACACACGGCACGGCGACACACGGCACGGCGACGTGCGGCATGACTACGTGCGGCATGACGAGGCACGGCACGGCGGCGCGCGTCCGCCGGACGTGCGGGACACCCGCCCCCAGGACTCCGGGCGGCCCCGTGTCTCGCCACGCCTCGTGGGGAACTCTCTCCTGCTGGGCATCGCCTACGGCGCCTACGCGTCGTACATCGCCCGGGGCGGCGGCCCCGCCACCTTCGGACAGCTCGCCCTGGCCCTGGTCTCCGGCGCGCTCGCGGCCCTTCTGGTCTTCGGCCTCGTCCACGTACAGCGGGGACTGATGCGGGAAGTGCGGGCCGCGGCCTGGGGCGTACTTGTCGGCGGAGGCATGGGCTTCCTCTACAGCCTCACCAACCACAGCGTCCTGCTGTCCTCGGGGATCGGGCTGGCGTTCGGCGCCGCCACGGTCATCGTGGTCTTCTACGCGCTCTACACCAGGGAACCCCGAGAACCCTGACGAATCAGAGGTCACAGAGGTCCACCCCACTCACCCCATCGGCACCCCACCGCTCGCGCCGCTCCCCCACAGGCCATAGGACGGAGTCGGCGGGCGGCGCGCGGAGGAGTGGACCGGCATGCACATCGTTGTTGACCTCAACCGCTGCCAGGCGTACGCGCAGTGCGTGTTCCTCGCCCCTCAGGTGTTCGAGTTGCATGGCGAGGAGGCCCTGATGTTCACGCCGACCGTGCCCGACGATCAGCGTGGACACGTACGCCGGGCCGCGGCGGCGTGTCCGGTGCAGGCCATCCTCGTCGGCGAGCGGGCGGGCCCCGGTGACCGGTGAACCGTGGGACGGCCGGATCGTCATCGTCGGCGCGTCACTGGCCGGTCTGCGCGCCGCCGAGACACTGCGCGACGAGGGCTTCACCGGACCGCTGACGCTGGTCGGGGACGAACCGCACCCCCCGTACGACAGGCCACCGCTGTCCAAACAGGTGCTGCTCGGGCGGGCGGGCGCGGCGGATCTCGGGCTGCCACGCCGCCGCGAGGTGGACGCGCGGTGGAAGCTCGGCGTACGGGCCGGCGGGATCGACCCGATCGAGAAGCGGCTGATCCTCGCCGACGGTGAACTCCTGCCGTACGACCGGCTGCTGATCGCCACCGGAACCCGGGCGCGCCCCTGGCCCGACCCCGCGGAAGCCCGGCTGGACGGCGTGCTGATGCTGCGTACGAGCGACGACGCGGCACAACTCGCGCAGCGGCTCGACGCCGGGCCGCGCCGGGTCCTGGTGATCGGCGCCGGGTTCACCGGCTCGGAGATCGCCTCCGCCTGCCGGGAACGCGGCCTGGAGGTGACCGTCGCAGAACGCGGCCCCGCACCGCTGGTCGGGGCGCTCGGCGGCGCGTTCGGCGCGTTCGCCGCCAGGCTCCAGCGCGCGCACGGCGTCGATCTGCGCTGCGGCGTGACCGTCACCTCCCTGAAAGGCCGCGACGGCCGGCTCACCGGCGCCGAATTCTCCGACGGCAGCCGGATCGAAGCCGATATCGCCGTGGTCGCCCTGGGCGCCGTACGCAATACCGAATGGCTCGCCGAATCGGGTCTGGCGGCGGGCCCCCGGGGGGTGGCCTGCGACGCGGGGTGCCGTGCGTTCAACATGTACGGGATCGTCACCGACGACGTCTTCGTCGCCGGTGACGTGGCGCGCTTCCCGCATCCGCTCTTCGAGTACCAGATGCTGGCACTCGAACACTGGGGCAACGCGGTCGCGCAGGCGGAGGTGGCGGCCCACAACATGGTCAGCACGGGCCCGCACAGGCGCCCGCATCTGGCGGTGCCCGCCTTCTGGTCAAGTCAGTTCGGCCTCAACATCAAGTCCGTCGGCGTGCCGACCTACTCCGACCAAGTGGTCATCGCCCAGGGCTCGTTGCGGGAGCGTCGGCTTGTCGCCGTCTACGGCTACCGGGGACGGATCACCGCGGCGGTCACGGTGAACCGGGCCAAGTGGCTTGAGCACTACGCGTACCTCATCGAGACGGCGGCGCCGTTTCCCCCCGAGACCGGCGCCGCCGACCGGCCCGACTCGGTCGTGCCCGTCCCCTCCGATGTGCCGGACCCCCAACTGCTCTCGCACGGACCGACCGTGGCCCTCACCGGCCATCTGCCGGACCGGCGCCTGACCGTGGTGCGGCACGAACCGATCCCGACCGCCGCCCACCGTCGCTGAGCCGCCCACCCGTCGTTGAGGAGCCCCCCGCATGTCCCCGTCCCCGGACACCCTCTACCAGCGCATCACCGACTACGCGAACCGCGCCGACCCCTATCCGCTCTACGCCGAACTCCGCGAGAACGGGGTGACGCGGCAGGACGACGGCAGCTATCTGGTCGGCACGTACCACGAGATCGCCGCACTGCTCCATGATCCGCGGATCAGCTCGGACACCCGCAACCGCACCGACCAGGCCACGGTCCCGCCGGTCAGACGGCTCGCCCAGGCCTCCTTCATCGCCCTCGACGACCCCGAACACGACCGGCTGCGGCGCATCGCGATGCGCCCCTTCGGGCCGCCCCACACGCCGGGCCGGATCGACGCGCTGCGCGCGGACATCACCCGGATCTCCGACGAACTGATCGACGCGTTCCGGGACAAGGACCATGTCGATGTCATCGAGGAGTTCGCGTACCCGCTCCCCGTCACCGTGATCTGCCGGCTGCTCGGTGTGCCCCACGAGGACGTGCCCCGGATCCGCGCCTGGACGAACGAGATCATCGCCAGTATCGATCTGAAGCCGGGGAGATACGACGACAGCCGGCCCACGGCGGGCATGGACGCCCGGGAGGCGATGGGGGAGTACCTCGGGGATCTCTCCGACAAGCGCCGCGACCACCCCTCGGACGACATGATCTCCGCGCTCGTCCATGACAGCGGCCCCGACGGGCGGCTGACCAGGGCCGAACTGAAGGCGACCGGGACCCTCCTGCTCATCGCCGGGCACGAGACGACGGTCAATCTCATCGGCAACGGCGCGCTCACCTTCCTGCGCTTCCCCGACGCCTACCGGCTCCTGCGCGACAAGCCCGAACTGATGCCCAGGGCGGTCGAGGAACTGCTGCGCTACGAACCGCCCGTCCACCTGCTCCCCCAGCGCACCCCGCTCGCGGACATCGAGGTCTCGGACGTCACCGTCCCCGAGGGCGCCCCGCTGGTCCTCGTACTCGCCGCGGGGAACCGGGACCCGCTGCGGTTCGACGACCCCGACCGCTTCGACCCGACCCGTGAGGACAACCAGCACTTCGGCTTCGGCAGCGGCGTCCACAACTGCTTCGGCGCGCCGCTGGCCCGCGTGGAGACCCAGATCGCCCTGAACGCGCTGCTCCCCCGTCTGGAGGGCTTCCGGCTGTCCGAGGACCCGCCCCCCTACCGGCGCAGCCCGATCCTCCGAGGGCCCCGGCACCTGCCGATCGAGCGGACGTGAGCCGGCGTTCTCGTACGCGCCCGCCCGCCCCGGCTACCCCTCGGCCCTGACCCGACGCCACCCACCCGCCATGTCAGATCACCGGAGGCCGACCCAGCGCCGTCATCCGCCCTACCGTCCGCCACCGCATCGGACGTCGCGTCCCGCACGCCGTCCGTACCCCCTCGAAGAAGCCGCCGAACCACGCGCGCAGCCCGCTCACCGATCGGGTGCGCGCCACGGTGAGCAGAATCCACGTACCGAGATAGAGCGGTACGAGCGGCGCGGGCAGATGCCGGCGTGCCAGCCATACCCGGTTGCGGGCGGTCATCCGGTAGAACTCGGCGTGCCTCGCCGGTGAGGTGCGCGGGTGCTGGAGCACCAGCTCCGGCTCGTACCGGATCGTCCAGTCCGCGTCCAGCGCGCGCCACGCGAGGTCGGTCTCCTCGTGGGTGAAGAAGAACGCGTCGGGCCAGCCGCCCGTCTCCGCCAGCATCGCCATGGACAGCGCGTGTCCGCCGCCGAGGAATGTGGTCACCTCGCCCGCGCGCATCGGATCGTCCACCCGCAGCCGGGGCACATGCCGCCGCTGGGTGAGGCCGGTCTCGTCCGCGATACGGAAGCTGACGATGCCGAGCCGGGGGTGCGCCTCGTACAGATCGGCGACGCGGGTGATCACATCGGCCTCGATGAGCAGGCCGTCGTCGTCCAGGTCCACCAGGACGTCCACGTCGCCGCAGTCGCGGAGCTTCTCCATGGCGACATTGCGCCCTCCGGAGACCCCGAGGTTCTCCGTCAGCTCGACTCCGATGACGCCCTCGGGCAGTTCGGGCAGCGGAGCGCCGTTGCCGACGACCACGATCCGCGTCGGGGCCTCCCGCTGCTTGGCGACGGAGTCCAGCAGAGCCCGCAGTTCGACGGGCCTGTTCCCCATCGTCAGCACGGCCACACCCACACGCGGTCGGGACACGTCCAGATCACTCCAGCTCTCGGTGACGGTAAGGGAAGGGGCGGGGCGGGGGGAGGGCGGATGGAGAAGGGCCAGGGCGGGGCCTGGGCAGGGCCGGGGCAGGGACAGGGCAGGGACAGGACACGGGAACGGCGGGTAGCGAGAAAGTGCCGCGATTCGATGCTAACCGGCGGACGCCATCCTCAGGACACCGGAAGGTATCCCCGTCGACGTCGCGGGTTCATCTTGCCGTCCGGCCGGAACCGCGCCGTCCATCCACGCCGACGCCCCCGTGTGCGTGTTCGGGCCGCTGTGGCAAACTGCCCGCATGCTGGTGGCTGGTGGTGGGGTGTGAGCGAACCGCGGTCTGCCCCGACAATTGGGCAACTCGTCCTGAGCAAGCGGCTCCAGGGGCTGCGCGAGAGAGCCGGTCTCAGCCGCGACCGGGCCGCCGGACTGCTGCATGTCGCCCCCGCGACGATACGGCGCATGGAGATGGCCGAGGTCGCGCTCAAGGTCCCGTACGTACAGCTGCTGCTGCCCGCGTACGGCGTGACGGGCGACGAGGCGACCGCCTTCCTCCAGCTGGTCGACGAGGCCAACAAGCCCGGCTGGTGGCAGCGCTTCCACGACGTTCTGCCGGAGTGGTTCGGCGGTCATGTCAGCCTGGAGGAAGCGGCCAAGACCATACGGTGCTACGAGCCGCATTTCGTGCCGGGGCTCCTCCAGACCGAGGACTACGCCCGCGCGATACTGACCTACGGCGAGGTCGGCCGGAACGACCCGGCGCGCATCGAACGCCATGTGGCGCTGCGCCTGGAGCGCCAGTCGCTGCTGACGAGACCGGAGGCCCCGGTCTTCTGGGTTGTCATGGACGAGACGGTTCTGCACCGCCCCGTCGGCTCGTCCGCCGTGATGCGCGCCCAGATCGACCGGCTGCTGGCCGCGTCCGAGCTGCCGAATGTGACGCTCCAGATAGCCGAGTTCGCCGCCGGGCATCACCCCGGCACCTACAGCCCCTTCGTGCTGTTCCGCTTCGCCATACCCGAATTGCCGGATATGGTCATCGTCGAATATCTGACCGGCGCGCTCTATATCGACAACACCGGTGAGGTCGCGGAGCACATGGAGGCGATGGACCGCATGGTGGCCCACGCGGAATCCGCGCGCCGCACCAAACAGATCCTCGCCGACTTCCGTAAGGAGCTGTGAACCGCGATGACGGTAGGCATACCCAAGCCCCAGATCGACACCAGCAAGCCCCACCCGGCGCGGGTGTACGACTATCTGCTGGGCGGTAAGGACAACTATCCCGTCGACCGGGAGATGGGGGAGCGGTTACCGGAGGACTCCCGGCGCGACTCCCGGCTGAACCGCGCGTTCATGCACCGCGCCGCGGCCTGGATGGCGCGGAGCGGTATGGAGCAGTACCTCGACATCGGTACGGGGATCCCGACCGAGCCGAACCTCCACCAGATCGTCCAGGAGATCGCGCCGGCCTCACGCGTCGTCTACACGGACAACGACCCGATCGTGCTGCGTCACGCCGAGGCCCTGCTGATCAGCACGCCCGAGGGCGCCACCGACTACGTCGAGGCCGATGTCCGCCGGCCGCACGAGATCCTTGAACACGCCCGTGGCTTCCTCGACTTCAGCAGGCCCGTCGCCCTCTCCCTCATCGCCCTGATGCACTTCATCCCGGACGAGGACGACCCGTACGGCATCACCCGCACCCTGGTGGACGCGCTGCCGTCCGGCAGTCTCTTCGTCTTCTCGCAGGGCACCGGCGACTTCCAGCCGGAGAAGGCGGGCCGGGTCACCAACACGTACGGCAAGGGCGGCATCGCGCTCCGGCTGCGTACGCACGCCGAGGTCCTGCGGTTCTTCGACGGGCTGGATCTGGTGGACCCCGGCCTGGTGACGGCCCCGAAGTGGTTCAAGGGGACACCGGCCCCCGAGGACGAGCAGAGTTCCTTCTACGTGGGTGTGGCCCGGGTCCGCTGAGGCGGAACCGCGCACGCGCCCACCCACACGCTGGTGATCGCGCTGATGTAGCGCGCCCCGCAGCGGTCCGTGGGCACCACCAGCTGGCTGCCCGCGGACTCCAGGCTGCGCCCGTCCATGGCCGTGGCCAGCAGGATCGGTACGTTGCCGAAGTCGGCGTCGATCTCCGCCCAGGAGAGCACCGTATGGTGCCCGTCGCCGCCGGTGACGGCGAGCAGGAACCGGGACCTGTCCTTGCGCCGACGGGGGTCGAAGACCGGCTTCGCGTCATCGACCACCTCCCGGAGCAGCGGGCCCTCGAAGGTGTGGTGCCGCGGCCCGCTGGTGGCGCAGTCGAAGACCACCTCGGCGCGGTGCTGCTCCCAGCGCTCCCGCAGATCGGCGACGGTCAGCGAGACCGGACACGCGACCTCTCCGCGGAGGGTGAGGGACGTACGCGCCGGGGCTGCCGGGCCCGGCGACGCGGTCGTGCCCGGCGACGCGCTCTTGCCCGGCGGCAGGCAGGGTCGGCTCATCAGATTCCCCCTCGGGAGGTCCGCTGAGAGGTCCGCGTGGCGGCTGCACCCTGGTGATGCCCCGCTGCCCTGCCGGGGAATCGCGGATACGAGCCGACAGTGCTTCTTTGCCTCGCCTTTGTGAGGTGATTCCGCGCTCAGGCTGGCAAGTGCGTACGCGCTGACGCCAGTTGCCGACGGGGAACGCCGGGGGCCCGGTCGGCTTCCCCGCCGACCGGGCCCCTCGTTGTGGTGAGGACGGAGCGCTCAGACCGCTCGCGCAGTCCGTGACTCAATCCGCGATTCAGTCCGTGACTCAGTCCGTGACCTCGATCTGCCCGTTGGCCTTGGCGGTCTCCGCCGTCCTCGCCACCGCGCCCGCGCCCCCCGTCTTGCCCGCCGCGAGGCCCTTCAGCAGCTCGGCCAGGTCAACTCCGGTGGTGGAGCTGAGCAGTTCGACGCCCTGCGCGACATTGTCGGCGACGGTACGCGCCAGCTGACCGGCGCCGTCCGTCGAGATCACCGTCATCTTGTCCACCGCGCTCAGCGGCTCGGACGCCTTCGCGACGACCGACGGCAGCACCTCCACCAGCATCTGGAGGACGGCCGCGTCCCCGTACCGCGCGAAGGCGTCGGCCTTCTTGTGCATCGCTTCCGCCTCCGCGGCACCCTTGGCGCCGATCGCGGCGGCCTCCGCCTCACCCTCGATCCGTACGGCGGCGGCCAGCGCCGCACGGTGCGCCTTCTCGCCCTCACCGGTGAGCCGGGACCGCTCGGCGTCCGCCTCGGCCTGCTTGACGAGCGCGATCCGCCGCGCCTCGGCCTCCTGCTCGGCCTGGTACCGCGCGGCGTCCGCGGGCTTACGAACCTTGGTGTCCAGCTCGCGGTCGGTCAGCGCGGCCTGGCGCTGGGCCACCTTCTCCTGCTCCATGAGCACGTCCTGCTCGCGCGCCGCCTGGGCCAGCGGTCCCGCCGCCGCCGCGCGCGCCGCGGCCTCGTCCGTCTCGGCCTTGATCTCGGCCTGCTTCAGATAGAAGGTCCGCTGGGCGATCGCGATCTCTTCCTCGGCCTTGAGCCGTGCCTGCTCGGCGGCGCGGCGCGCCACCGCCTCGGCGATGTCGGCCTCCTGCTTGGCACGCGCGGCCTCGGGCCGGCCGAGGTCCTCCAGATACGAGCCCTCGGTGGTGATGTCCTGGATCTGGAAGGCGTCCAGCACCAGGCCCTGCCCTGACAGGCTCGCCTCGGCCTCCTCCGCGACCTGACCGGCGAAGGCCGCGCGGTCGCGGATGATGTCCTCGACCGACATCCGGCCGACGATGGAGCGCAGCGCACCCGAGAGCACTTCCTGGGTGAAGCCGACGATGCCGCCCTGCTGCTGGAGGAAGCGCTGGGCCGCGGCCCGGATGGAGTCCTCGGTGCCGCCGACCTTGACGATGGCGACGCCTTCGAGGTTCGCCTTCACCCCGCGCAGGGTGACCGCGCCGCGCACGGCCACCGGGATGTGCCGGCTGGACAGGTCGAGCGTGAACTTCTGCTGTACGAACGGGACGACGAAGACGCCGCCGCCGACCACGACCTTCTGGCCGCTGGTGTCCATGGACACCCGGCCGGTGGTCGGATCGGTCGACTGCTTGCCGCGCCGGCCGGTGACGATGAACGCCTGGCTGGGCCCGGCGACCTTGTAGCGCGTGATGACGGCGAGTGCCAGCAGGACGACGAGTGCGACGACCCCCAGCACGGCGATGAGAAGTGGGCTCATGGTGCTCTCTCCCTTGCCTCCCGAAGGGACGGCAAATCAAGGTGATTAAGGCGAATAACGATAAATAGGGCGTCTCTGGACAGGGCGAGACGGGACCGGACAGCGCTGGACAGTGCCGGGCGGGGCGGTGCGGTGCGGTGCTGGGCGGTGCTGGGCAGTGCCGGGCCGGTCAGCGCTGGACGGGACGCACCAGGACCGAGGTCGACGAGAGCGTCTCCTCCACCCAGATCTCGGCGCCGTTCTCCACGGGCAGCGCGCTCTTCGCCGAGTACTTCACCGGCTGCCCGCCGAGCCGCAGCAGCACCTCGCCGTAGCCGCCGGCCGGAATCGCCGTGACCACCGTGCCCGCCGACCCCACGAGATCGTCGCCCCGCGGGGTGACGGCTGTCTGGTCACGCATCAGCGCCTTGCTGAACTTCCAGGTGAGCCACCCGGCACCGAACCCGGCCGCCACCCCCGTGACGGCGGCCGGTCCGGTACCGAGCTGCGTGGTGCCCAGCACGATCGCGCCCCCGAAGCCGAGCATCGAGACAAACCCCGCGATCACCGGCAGCGAGAGCAGCCCGTCGAACAGACCGTTCAGCACCCCGACCCCGTCGAAGAGCCCTTCGAGAATGCCGTCGAAGATCAGCGACAGGACGAGCAGCACGATCCCCGCGATGCCGAGACCGAGAAACAAGGTCATCGGATCCATCGGTTCCCCCCTCCCCCTCTGCCGCTGATTTCCTCGGCAGGGCCCCATGATGCCATCTTTGTCCGGAACCGGACATTGCCGTTTTCCGGCAGTCTTAACGCGTTCTTAATGCCGACAGTCGCAGGTCTCCCCGTCCGGAAGGACTCGCGGCGGCTCACGGCGGCTCACCACGGCGACTCGCGGCGGCTCGCGGCCGGAATGCCGCCCGGTTCAGAAGGACTTCGCCGGCCAGTCCATGAGCCTGGCCCCGATCACAGCGGTTTGCAAGGTGTAGCGATGCACCGGATCAGCGGGATCGGCGCCGGTGAGCTTATGGATCCTTTCCAGTCGGTATGTCAGGGCTCGCACGCTCAGCGAGAGCCGCCGCGCCGCCTCCGCCGCCACACACCCCGCGTCGAAGTAGACGGTGAGGGTCTCGATGAGCGGCCGGGCCCCACCGCGCGCCGCCTCCAACGGACCGAGCGCGCTGAGGACCAGCTCCGTCATGGCCTGCCGGTCCCGGGTGAGGACCGGATAGACGAGCAGATCGGCGGCGTGCAGGACGGGATCGTCCAGGTCGAGCCGCTCGGCGAGGTCGAGTACGTTCAGCGCCTCCTCGTACGACTGCACGACCCCGCCCACCCCGGGCCGCGGCCGGCCGATGGCGACCCGGCCGCCGTCCGTGGCGGCGAACGCCTGCTTGGCGAAGTAGGCGAGGACCTCCGGCTGGTCGCCCGGCGCGATACAGACGAGCCGGCCCGTCTTCGTCGTGAGCAGCACGCTGCGATCGCCGAACCGGCCGAGCAGCGCCTGCTCCACCGAGCGCGGAACGGCGTCCTCCTCGTCGTACGGGACGGAGCCCTCCGCGACCGCCACCGCATGTTCGTACGAGAGCCGCAGCCCGAACCGCTCGGCGCGCTCGGCCAGCCGCCCCAGATCGCTGCGCCCGTACAGCAGGTCGTCGATGAACTCCCGGCGCGCGGCGACCTCCTGGCGTACGGCGAGCCGCTGCGCCCGCTCGTACCCCTCGGCGAACGCGTCCACGGCCTGTTCGATGGCGGCGAGCACGCTGTCGGTGGACCCGCCGCCCTGGCCGCCGCCGCTGCCCGGGGTCGCGGTGACGGGCCAGTGGGCGCGGGCCGCGGCGAGATGCGCGCCGACCAGGGCACGCAGCCCGAAGCCGGCCTCCGCGGCCCGCTCACCCATCTCCCGGCGGGCCAGCAACTCGTCCCGGGTGAGCCGGCGGCCCGTCGGGGCGACCGCCGCCAGGATGCGGGCGTACCCGTCCAGATACTCGTCGGGTATCCCGTTCCCTGTCACGCCTGCCCCTGCCCTGGTCTCTCGGTGGCTCTCGATGTACGGATGTCGCGCATCCCCACCATGGTGCACGTGGGGCGATCCGTACGGAGAGGGGGCGGCGAGGCGCGAGTACGGGCTACTCCGGCGCGTCCCCGAAGTCCGGGATCTCCAGTCGCTCCCGCGACCTCGAACAGCGCCGTGGCGTTGGAGAAGTCATTGCCGAACTGGCTGATGTCCTTGTCGAAGACACCGTCCCCCCGGTCGTCGGTGACCCCGATCGCGGACACGCTCACCGCGTGCGTCTGCCAGGCGCCGAGCACCCCGCCGACGGAGTGCGTCGGATACAGCAGCGGCGGATAGCTGGCGGTGGACTTCCACTGCTCGCCGCCGCTGTACTGGTACGCCGCGTAGAAGCCGAGATCCATGTCGTGGACGTAGTCGCCCTCGGCGTAGAAGAGCCGGCCGAAGGCGCCGTCGGCGATCCGGTCGCGGGCGTAGACGGTGGCGGGGTTGTACTGGCTGGTCTCGCCCATCATGTACGTCAGCCCGGTCTCCCGTACGGCGTCGATGATGGCCGCGATCTCGTCGCGGGTCACCGCCATCGGCACCGCCGAGTACACATGCTTGCCCGCGCGCAGGGCTTTGAGGACGAGCGGGCCGTGCGTCCAGCGCTGGGTGAAGACGGCGACCGCGTCGACGTCCGAGTCGAGCAAGGCGTCGAAGGAGGGGAGGGTCCCCGCGAGGTCGTACTCGGCGGCGAGCCGGTCGGCCCGTTCCAGGAGCAGATCGGTCGCGAAGATATCGCCGACGCCCGGGTGGAGCCGCCAGAGCTTCGCGAACTGCCCGGCGAACTGCCCGGCGCCGACGATGCCAAGGGAAAAGGACACGAAACACCCTTCCGATGAGCTCTCTCTTCCGATGAGCTCTCTTCTTGTCTGCTCGGTTCGGCCTGGTTGAGACGGGTTGGGGCGAGTTGGGGGCGAGTTGGGACGGGTCAGTCCGGTTCGACCGGCTCGGTCAATCGTCTTGCGAGAGGATGAGATTGATCTGCCGGTTGGTCGTGGTGAGGCTGTCCACCGGTCTCCCGTTCGCGTACACGTCCTGCATGGCGGGCAACGACTGGGCGCGCGGGGCGGCGGTGCTCGCGATTCGGATTCTGGTGCTGGGCAGGCCGGGGGTGTGAGGCAGGCCGGGGGGTGAGGTAGACCGGGGGGTGAGGCGTCACTTGGCATGAGGTCTCACTTGCAGACGGGGCAACTCACCTTCTTGCGCGCGCCGTCCTGGTGCTCATAGACCCATCCCTTGCCGTGACAGGTGCCGCAGTCAGCCAAGGGAAGCTCCCACCGTCGTCGCTGCCGTGTCCGCTGATCTGTCGGGTGATTTGTTGAGTGATCTGTCGAGAGTGAGGGCGGCGGGTACGGACGGATCGTCGATCCACACGTACTGCCGCTGGGGTGTGACGGTGAAGCCGATACGGTCCAGCCCCGGGCGGTCGTGCTGGGTCCAGGCGCGATGGACGGACTCGGCCTCGTCCCACAGATCGCGCGGCCCGGTCTGCGTCAGCCGGCCGCCGTCCTCGACGGTGGCGCGGGAGACCCCGTCGGTCAGCAGCACGCTGCCGGAAGTGGACGCCCAGGGCTCGTCGCCGACGAGGGAGGCGAGCAGAACCTGAAGGCCGGGGGCGGGGTGGAGCAGGGCCTCGGGGACGGAACCGGAGTCCAGGGAGCGGACGCGGGGGTGGGTGTCGGTCCGGGCGTCGGTACCCGTTGCGCCCTCGTTCGTGCGTTGAGGCAGTCGCTGCGAGCGCAACGGCATATACGAGCACTCCTCCCCGAAACGGCCGGTGGCCGAGCCGTCGTCGAGGACAGTGAGACGCAGGAGCCTGCCGATGGGCGGGTTGTACGGGAGGACGATGTGCCCGCCGGGACGGGTGCGCTCCACCCATACGTACGGGATGTCCGTGACGCCACAGGTGACATACACGCGGTCGAACAGTCCGTCGGAGTGGCTGTGCGGGGTTTGCAGTTCGGTGGCCGCGTCGCCGGTGACGACGTGTGGACGCAGGCCGCAGCGGGCGAGATTCTCGGCGGCGGTCCTGGCCAGCTCGGGATCGATCTCGACGGTGGTGACCAGGGTGTCGTCCTCGGTGAGGTACGCGCACAGGCCGGATGTCCAGCCCGTACCGGTCCCGATGTCGAGGACCCGGTTCCCGGGTCGCACGGCGAGATGCCGTAACCCGGCGGTCACGAGGAGAGGACTGGAGGCGGCGCAGCTCGGCGCGGTCGAGGGAGCGGCGGCGTTGGCCGGGGTGAGCTCGGTCCGGCCGCCGTCGAGCTGAGTGACGATCACGCTGTCGGAATAGACGGCGCGCCACCAGCGATCCGCGTCGCGGTGCTGGTCGATCCAGTACCCGGAGGCAGCGGCGGGAGGGGTTCCGGCGCCCTGGGGTACGGCCCAGGCGCGGGGCGGGATGAACTCGTGGCGGGGGACGCGGATCAACGCGTCGGCGAGTGCGTCGGGTTGGGGCGGGGTGGACGGGGGCGGCATGGCGATCCTTTCGGTCGGGGAGGGCGCTGGGCTGGGGCGGTCACCGGGCTGGGGCGGTCACTGGCTGGGGCGGTCACTGGGTCAGTGGCTGGGGCGGTCACTGCGGTGGCGGGTCCCCGAAGATTCGCCGGAACAGCTCGGCTTCGTCAGGTATGGCCGGAGACGAGTTCGGGCGGGGCTCGGCAATGGCCGGAGACGAGTTCGGGCGCGGCTCGGCCGTGGGGACCATGAGCGTTCCGCGCACACCGAACATGTCGATCAACATGGACAGTCGCTGCCGCGCCTCACTGCCCGTTGTGGGGCTGGGTGGCTTTGGTGGAGGTGCGGGTGCGGGTGCGGGTGTGGGTGTGGGCGGGGATGCGGGTGGGGGTGGGGGTGGAGCCATGGTCTCGGTGCCCTTCTCCTCAGCGCGCGATGCGGGGGCAGAGTTGTCCCCCGCCCAGGCGCCGGCATGACGAGCGGTGGGCGGGGGACAACCCTTCGGGACTCTCCCCAATGGGGCGCGGGACGGGGAGAGTTGCGCCGGTCAGGGCGATGTCCTGCCGAGGACTCGACCCGGACTGGCGACGCACAGCGACGGTAGCGTCACGGAGAGAGGGTGCGCAAGTGTGTACCGGAGCATTTATGCGGGCCCTACGCCGAAGCCCCTCACCATCGGGGGTGAGGGGCGTATGGGCGCGGATGGTTCGTTAGATCAGGTGATCGAACTCTCCGGCCTTGATGCCGAGGAGGAAGGCGCGCAACCTCTCGGGGCTCGTTGTGACAACGGTGTCCGGGGCGTCACTCTCTCGCATCTTGATCTGCCCGTCGACACTGGCCAGTTCGACGCAGTTCGGATTGTTGTCACCGCCTGAGAAGGACGATCTATGCCAGTTCATCTCTGTGCTCATTCCTCTTCCTCTCAGGACGTCGCGAGCGAATGTTGGCACAGGTAGGGGCTCAGTTGGCGAAGTGGTCGAACTCGCCTGCTTTGACGCCCGCGATGAACGCGGCGAACTTGGTCGGGCTGGTGGCGGTAACTACGTTCGGGTCGTCACTCTCGCGCATCAGGATCGCGCCGTCTCGTTCGGCGATCTCAATGCACTGCGGCCCTTCCCCAGAGAAGGACGACTTCTGCCAGCTGATCTCTGCGCTCATGCCTATACCTCTCACAGTTCTCTTGCAATGTGATGGATGAAGCTGCGCGACTCAGCAGGCTCCAGAGAAGCCTGCTCGGCAAAGTCGAGCAGCGTTCGATTCTTCTCCAACTCGGCGGCAGCATCCAAGAAAAGGCCGCTGGAGGGGTTATCAATGTAAACGGTATCGAGCTGTGGAACGACGCCGCCCGTGTAGAGCACGGTTTGGGTGAGGTCGATGAAGTCCTCGTTGGTGAACGGGATGATCCGAAGCATGATCTCTGGCCGTTCGGAGGCCTCGATGAGGTGTTGAAGCTGCTCGCGTGCGACCTTTCGTCCGCCGATGCGCATCCGGAGTGCGGCCTCGTGCACGATGACCTCCAACTCCGGAGGATTCTGACGATCGAAGATGCCTTGCCGCTTCATTCGGTGCTCGACCCGTGCCAGCACCTCGTTGGTGGGCAACTTCGGCAGCACGCTGTTGAACAGCGCCCGTGCGTAATCCTCTGTCTGCAACACGCCAGGAAAGGTCACTGGTTGCAGATAGCGCAGGTATCCGGCGTGATGCTCAAGCTCGGCAATGTCCAGGAAGCCGAGAGGAAGGACGCCGCGATACCCATCCCACCAGTACTGGCCGCGATGCTCGCTCGCAATGGTGCACAGGGCCTCGATCAGCGCGGTGTCGACGCACTCGTAGAAGACTGCCAGCTTGCGGATCCTCTCCTCGCTGATGCCGAGGCGCCCGGACTCGATGTTGCTGATCCTGGCCTGATCCGTCGAGAAGAGGCCGGCCGCTTCGCGGGCCGTCTTGCCTGCGCGAATGCGCATCTTCTTCAACTCCGCGCCGAGGCGGGCCTGGCGTGCGGTCGGGTTGTCCCTTGGCGGCATGTCACCTTCCCCTGTCTGCTCACAGTGTTGCGCGTAACCGGGTCATGGGTCCACCGGCTATCCCCAGTTCGAGTTACAGAGGTGGACCGGTGAATGTATTTACCCTACCGTCGTCACAGCATCGCGTCGCACGTCAGTAAGACCGAAGTGCAGCCGCTCCGGCGCGCCTTGAACCATGTGCCGGTCCGGTCATCGCCACGCATGGCGGGCCACGCGTCAGTTCAGACCGCACTGCGTTGGGAGAACGACATGACCACCGTGACCGTCACCGCAACTCCCGTACCCCCGCCGCCCCCGGGCGCCGAGACCTACCGGCTGGCCCTGCCCAGCACGGCGACCGCGCCGAGGATCGCGCGTGACTTCGTCACGTCGCTCCTCGGGCTCAGCCGGCACCGCAACCTCGTCGACGACGCGCGCCTCTGCGTGACCGAAGTGGTCACCAACGCGCACCGGCACACCCGTACGCCCCTGATCCGCGTCCGTGTGACGGTCAACCGCAAACAGGTCACCGTCTCCGTCGCGGACAACAAACCGTGGGCGCTGCCCACGCCCTCCGCACGCACCGCGCCGGAGGGGCTCCGTGCGGGAGGCGAACAGGATTCGGGGCGTGGCCTTGTCCTCGTGGAGAGTCTGGCCCTCGCGTGGGGGTCGACCATCTACGGGGGATCCTCACCCAGCCACAAGACCGTCTGGTTCACGTTGTCCGAGGTCAGGAATGAGGTGGCTGGGTGATGGAGCCCGTAACGGACCCTGCGTTGTGGGGTGTTGTGTCGATCGCGTTGAGTGCGATCGTGCTGGCGGTGGGGGTGTTGTACGCGGTGATGCCGAGTCCGGAGAGTGCTCTTCCGCCGGTGCCGCTCGACGCGGAGGAGGGGTACACGTACACCTGCTACTGCTGCCCCGATCCGGTGCGTGTGACGGTCCGTGCGCCGCAGGTGCACTTGGTGGGGCGGGCGGCCGGTGGTCGGCGTCAGGTCAGTGCCGAGGGGTAGTCGGGGTGACCCGGGGGGTGTGGATGCGGGTGGGGGCCGCCCCTAGGTTTCAGTTTCGCGGTTCCGGGTCGGGCGTCAAGGGCGCTCCTTTGTCGCGTCGGCTGCGCCGATTCCGCTTCGCTTCACCCTGGACACCCGCCCCTCCACCGCAAGTGCAGCTTTGAGGGGGGCGGCCCGGGGGGGAGGGGTCCCCGGGGAAGCTCGCTTGTTCCGGGGGTCCGTTCCCGGCTTTCAGCCCGGTGGGCCCTGCGGGTCTGCGCGGCAGTGGAGTGGGGCGGCCCGGCACCGGCTCAGCGGGCTGGTGTGGGTGGGTTGTTGGTGCTCATGCCCCGCTGGTGACAGTCCGTTGACGGGTGCACCTGTCGACTGGGGCGGACGGACCCGCCACCCACCCCCTATGTCCCAGTTTGGCGGGCCATTCCGGGGCCCTCGGGCAGGTGATGCGTCCTGGGTTCGGTTAAGTCGTCCCCACGACACATCACCTCCTTGGACCCGCCCACTGGCCGCCTCATGAGTCACAGCCACCCCACCACCCACACACCCCCACCAGCGGGGCATGAATCCCAGCCACCCATGGGGGTCAGACGCTGAGCCGGTGCCGGGCCGCCCCATTCCACTGCTGCGCAGACCACCCACCGGCCCGAGGCCGGGAACGAACCCTCCGCACATGGGTGCTTCCCCGGGGACCCCTCCCCCCGGGCCGCCCCCCCTCAAAGCTGCACTTGCGGTGGAGGGTTGGGTGTCAAGGGTGGGCGCAGCCCATCGGCTTGCCGACGCGACGTAGGAGCGCCCTTGACGCCCGACCCGGAGCCGCGAAACTGAAGCCTGAGGGGCGGCCCCCACCCGCCATCGAACTCTCCGGGTCACCCCGGCTACCCCTCGGCACGAACCCACACCCGAAGTCGAACCGCCACCAGCCGGGCATGAATCCCCGCCCCTCCCCGACCGTCAGACGCTTTGCCGGAGCCAGGCCGCCCCACTCCACTCCTGCGCAGCCCCGCAGGGCCCACCCACCCCCAGTCGGCAACCGGCCCCCGGCCCCCGGCGCATGGGTGCGCCGGTCCGCCTCGGTAGAGGTTCACGCGTTCCTGTACCGGTCCCGTACCTCGGGGCGCTGCTGGAAGCCGGCCGATTTGTAGGTGGCTACGGCGCCTACGTTGGAGCTCGGGGTGCAGACGATCGCGCTCGACGATCCCAGCTTCTGGAGTGTGGCCGCCGCAGCGGCGGTGATCGCCTTTCCGTAGCCGTGGTGGCGATGATCCCGGTGTACGCCCAGCGGTTCGAGCAGCCCGGGCCTGCCCGGGCCGGCCGACCACACCGTCACCGCCGCCACCGCGTTGTCGCGGTCGTCGTACGCGACCAGAGAACGGGCGTCGGCGTAGGGCAACCCCGCCGCCATCGCGTGCCAGCGCTCCTCCGTGAACCACGACCCGTCCCACGCTGCCCGATGTACGGCGGCGAACACGTGTGCCTGCTCCGGCCCGATCACCCCTATCCGCACGCCCGGGTCCTTCACCGGCTCGGTAAGGTCGCGGCGCAGCGGTGTCCATGGCTCGTCGGTGTTCCAGCCGGCCTCGAACAGCAGATCGTGGATCAGGGCACCCACCGGCGCCTCGATGTTCACCTTCCCCCGGGGCAGTACGCCGCGCTCCGGTTCGGTCACGTCCGCCACCAGCCGCTGCGCCAACTCCTCGTCCCGCTGAGCCTCCGGCGCGATCGTCAGCCGCAACAGCCCGGGACCGTCCAGCAGCCCCACGGCGAGAATCTCTCCGTCGCGGCCCCACGTCCTGACCGCTGCGGCGGTCGCTTCCGCACCTGACCGCCAGAACCAGCCCAGGTCCCCCGGATGCAATTGCATCGGCGCCCCGTCGCTCTGCCACTCCCGCAGCACGCCGACGGCCTTGCTCAGTCCGTCGACTTCCAAGGTGCTCAATGCGATCGTCATACCTTCGATCACACACCACCGCACCGGCAGTCCGCACCCGGATTCCGGCCGGCCGACGTGGAGCGGCCCCCATCCGTTCGTACGGTCGCTCCACTGTGATGATGATCAGGTGAAAAAGGACCTGGTCGCACCGACGCCCGTCATCCTCGGCATTGACGATCTCCGGCCGCTGCCCAGGGCCACGCGGGTCGCCCGCACCAGCCGCGAAGGTATCCAGCTCCTTCAAGAACACCGTGACAGCTTCATTGACGAACTCTGGCTTGACCACGATCTCGGCGGCGACGACAGCATCATGCCTGTGGTGACCCTTATGGAAGAAGCCGCCTTCAACGGACGGCCCTTCCACATCGGAACGGTCTTTGTTCACAGCGCCAACCCCATCGGTGCCGAGACCGTCGTCCGGTCGCTCGCACGCTGGAACTACCAAGTCCGGCGGACGGCGGCTTAAGGGCCGGCCGGCGCGAGAGCCCGGCAGAGCAGGATCTCCGCGGCGGCACGCGCGTGCCGGCCGTAGTCGGGCTGATCCAGCACCATCGCACGGCTGGCCGCGCCGTCGGCGAGTGTGACCAACTGTTCGGCGAGCGCGGCGGGTTCGGTGGCGCCCAGCTCCGCCGCCAGCTCGGTGACGAGCTGGGCCATCAGCGTCTTCTGCTCGCGCGCGTACGCGTGGATCGCGCTCCGCGGATCGGGGAACTCGACCGCGGCGTCGATGAACGGGCACCCGCGAACCGGGGACATGTGCGGTGCGGGGAGATCGAACAGCCGGAGAATCCGCTCCCGGGGATCGAGGTCCTCGCGGGTGAGCACGCTTTCCAGGGTCTGTCCGGAGGTGGTCAGCTCCCGCAGGTGGGCCATCACCAGGTCGCTCTTGGCGGGGAAGTGCGCGTAGAGGGTGCGCTTGGACACCGGTGCCGCCTCGGCGATCTGCTCCATACCGGTCGCGTTGATCCCCTGGCCGGCGAACAGCAGGGCGGCTGCCCCCAGGATCCGTTCACGTGCGCCGCGCCCCCGGCGCTGAGTCTTCGTGGTCGTCGCATCCATGAGCTAAGTATACGCATGCGTTTACTTTGGCCTGGACTCCGGTTATGGTCACGACTTAGGTAAACGATTCTGTTTACCTAGGCCGTTCTGAGGAGTACCACCGTGAGCCCGACCGAGATGAGCGATTACGCGGAGACGCTGATCCGTGGCCGCCGCGCGACCCGCGCCTTCCGGCCCGACCCGGTGCCCGAGGAGATCCTGCGCGCGGTCTTCGCACTCGCGGGCGCCGCGCCGTCCAACTCCAATACGCAGCCCTGGCGGGTCGAGGTGGTGAGCGGGGCAATGCGACACCGGCTCGCCGACGCACTGCGGACGGCGCACGCCGCGCGGCGCACCACGGTCGACTTCCCTTACCGCGAGGACATGTACTCCACCGAGCACCAGCGCCGCCGTGCCGCGTTCGGCGCCGAGCTCTACGGTGCGCTGGGTATCGGCCAGAACGACCACGCGGCCCGCGCCGCCTACGACGCCGAGAGCCTTCGCTTCTACGGCGCCCCGCACGTCGCGTTCCTCTTCGTCACCGGAGACGCCGGGGCACGCCTGGCCGCGGATGTCGGCATCTACGCCCAGACACTGCTGCTGGCGATGACCGCGTACGGCCTGGACAGCTGCCCGCAGGGACTACTGAGCTTCTACGCCGACACGGTTCGCGACGAACTCGGCCTGGACAGCGGCAAGCTGCTCGTGGGGATCTCCTTCGGCTACGCCGACGAGGCCGCGCCGGTCAACCACATCACAACCGGCCGGGCCGCCCTCGACACCACCACAACCTTCCACCTCTAGGCTCCGGCGGCCGGTTGCCGGCCCACGGAGTGGGGCGGCCCGGCCCCGGCAAAGCGACTGACTGCATGTGGGAGGCCGGGACTCATGCCCCGCTGGTGACGGTGTGTGGGTGGTGGGGTGGCTGTGACTCAGGAGGCGCCGAGTGGGCCAGTCGGAGGAGGTGATGTGTCGTGGGGACGACTTAACCGAACTCAGGACGCATCACCTGCCTGCGGGCCCCGGAATGGTCCGCCAAACTGGGACATAGGGGGTGGGTGGCGGGTCCGTCCGCCCCAGTCGACAGGTGCACCCGTCAATGGACTGTCACCAGCGGGGCATGAGTCCCAACCACCCACCCACGCTAGGTCGCTGAGCCGGTGCCGGGCCGCCCCATTCGACTGCTGCGCAGACCACCCACCGGCCCGAGGCCGGGAATGGACCCTCCGCACATGGGTGCTTTCCCGGGGACCCCTCGCCCTTGACGCCCGACCCGGAACCGCGAAACTG
Organism: Streptomyces sp. NPDC051662; assembly: GCF_040681655.1. Lineage (NCBI taxonomy): Bacteria > Bacillati > Actinomycetota > Actinomycetes > Kitasatosporales > Streptomycetaceae > Streptomyces > Streptomyces sp. NPDC051662. The sequence continues at coordinate 23,551 of NZ_JBFAZD010000034.1, read as the reverse complement.
AAACCTAGGGGCGGCCCCCACCCGCCATGACCGACCCCGGCCCACCCCGACTACCCCTCGGTCCTCACCCACACCCGAAGTCGAACCCCCACCAGCCGGGCATGAATCCCAGCCCCTCCCCGACCGTCAGCCGCTTTGCCGGTGCCAGGCCACCCCACTCCACTCCCGCGTCGCCCCGCAGGGCCCACCCACCTCCAGTCGCCAACCGGCCCCCGGAACAGTGGTGGGGTGGTGTCACCAAGGGGCGGGGCCGGCGGCTTCGAAGAAGCCCGCGGTGGGGCCGTCGGGGCCGGTGGTGGCCAGGCGGACGATGATCTTGGCGGCGTCCTCGGCGCTCTGGATGCCGTACTCGTTGAAATCGATGGGGGTGGCTCCCGGGCTGGTGATCTTGGTGAAATCGGTGGCGGTGAGCCCGGGGTTGACCGCGTTGATCCGCATGTTGGGGTAGGCGACGGCGTACTGGACGGTGACCATGTTGACCGCGCTCTTGGAGGAGGCGTAGGTCAGCATGGGCACCTTGGACTCCATGCTGGTGGGGTCGGTGTTGCGGGCGAGGGAGCCGCCGGTGCTGCTGACGTTCACGATGACGGGGTTGCTGCTGGTGTCCAGGAGTGGCAGGAAGGCGTGGGTGACGCGGACGATGCCGAAGACGTTGGTCGCGTAGACCGTCTCCATATCGGCGGCGGTGTACTCGCCGGCCAGCTTCCAGGCGCCGGAGATGCCGGCGTTGTTGATGAGGACGTCGAGCGTTCCGGCTTCCGCGCGTACGTGTTTCGCTGCGGCCTGGACTGATTCCTCGTCGGTGACGTCGAGTTGTATCGCGTGGGCGCCGATGGGCTTCGCGGCTTCCTGGCCTTGCTTCAGGTCGCGTGCGCCGAGGTAGACGGTATGCCCGGCCCCGGCGAGCTGGCGGGCGGTCTCCAGACCGAGTCCGCGGGTGGCTCCGGTGATCAGTGTGGTGGTCATGAGCTGGTGAAGACGCCGGACCCCATGTCTTGAGGGGCCACGGGTGCCTCCGCCTCCTTCCGGATGTGTTGTTGGTGGTGAGAGAGCCCCGCCCCGGCCGGGGACGCGCGGGACTTCGCGCGGTGTGATGGAGCCCCGGACGTGGTCTGCCGGTCAGTGGTCGGCCGGTCAGTGGTCTGCCAGTCAGTGGTCGGCCGGTCAGTGGTCGGCCGGTCTCACCACGGGACAGGGCCGTCGGCTTCGAGGAAGGTGCCGGTGGGGGTGGCGGGGCCGGTGGGGCCATTGGTACCGGCGTCGGCCATGCGGACGATGAATTCGGCGCACTCTTCGGCGCTCTGGGTGCCGCGCGGATTGAAATCGGTGGCGATGCTTCCTGGGTGGACCGCGTTGATCCGCATCTGCGGGAAGGCGTTGGCGTACTGGACGGTGATCATGTTGACGGCGCTCTTGGACGAGCAGTAGGCCACCATCGGGAAGGTCGCTTCGAGGCTGGTGGGGTCGCTGCAACGGGTGAGGGAGCCGCCGCTGCTGCTGACGTTCACGATGACGGGGTTGCTGCTGGTGTCCAGGAGTGGCAGGAAGGCGTGGGTGACGCGGACGAGGCCGAAGACGTTGGTCGCGTAGACGCTCTCCATGTCGGCGGCGGTGATCTCGGCGGGTGGGTTCCAGGTGCCGGAGATGCCGGCGTTGTTGATGAGGACGTCGAGTGTTCCGGCTTCCGCGCGTACGTGTTTCGCTGCGGCCTGGACTGATTCCTCGTCGGTGACGTCGAGTTGTATCGCGTGGGCGCCGATGGGCTTCGCGGCTTCCTGGCCTTGCTTCAGGTCGCGTGCGCCGAGGTAGACGGTGTGCCCGGCCCCGGCGAGCTGGCGGGCGGTCTCCAGACCGAGTCCGCGGGTGGCTCCGGTGATCAGTGTGGTGGTCATGGGCTGGTGAGGCGCCGGACCCCGCTCATTTCGGGGGTCCCCGCGCCTCGGCCTCCTTCAAAAGGTGTGGCGCATGGTCGTGCCGTGCGCGTTCCTACGGTGTGGCGCGCTCCTACGGTGTGGCGCGTTCTTACGGTGTGCTCAGGGCGATGAGCCGCTGCCTGCTCTCCTCGTCGGAGGCGGGCATGACCACGAGGAACTGGTCGCGTTCCTGGGCGATGGTGAGGACCTGCCAGTCCAGCCGGATCTCGCCGGCCATCGGATGCAGGATCCGCTTGCTGCCGAAACTCCTGCCCGTCACCCGGTGGGTGGCCCACCAGTGCTGGAACTCCGAGTCCGCGGTGCTGAGCTCCTCCACCAGTTCATTGAGACGGGGATCGCTCGGGTGGCGGCCGGCGTCCATCCGCAGATAGGCCACGCATTCACCCGCCGACAGATGCCAGTCCGGAAGCCGCTCGCGCACGCCCGGGTCGAGGAACGTCAGCCAGAGAAAGTTGCGCCGCTCTTCGGGGACGGCGCCGAAATCACACAGCAGCTCGGCCGCGAGAGGGTTCCAGGCCAGGATGTCCGTGAACCGGCCCAGGACCACGGCGGGCGTGGTGCCCAGATCGGCGAGCACGGCCCGTACCGGCCCCGGCACCACCTGCGGCCGGGTACGCCGGCGGCGCCCGGCCGGGGCGAGATCGGCCAGCCGCCGCAGGTAGTCCCGCTGGTCGTCGTCGAGCAGCAGTGCGTGGGCGAGCCCGTCCAGGACACTCGCGGAGGGGGTGGGCAGCCGGCCCTGCTCCAGGCGGGTGTAGTAGTCCACGCTGATCCCGGCCCGGCCCGCCACCTCCTCCCGCCGCAGCCCCGCTACCTTCCGGGACTGCTCCTGCGCGGCCAGCCCGGCCTGCCGAGGGGAGACCTCGCCGCGGCGGGCCCGCAGGAACGCGGCCAATTCACGACGATTGTCATTGTTCGCACCCTTCACACCCTCCACGGTGCCAGGCCCACCGCACGAACGGGAGAGTCACGATCTTCCTGGGAAGAAAATGGCCCCCCAGCGTGGGCCATCGGCCGGGAGTGGACCCTCGGTCCTGACCCCATGGCCCGGACGTCCAACCTTGGATCACCCGTCGTGGTGATCATCGAATCGGGTCGCCGCTCGTTGACGGGACATGACCCGACCGCGCATCGCCGGAGCACTCCTGAGCGCTCTGGCTCTCTCCGTCATCCCCTCCACCGCCGGCGCCGCCGATCCGGAGCCGCCCAGCGGCTGTGAGTCGACCACCGGCTACTCCAAGGACGGCTCCTTCTCGGGAAGGCTGACCATCTGCTTCACCAAGGAGAAGACGTACTCCTCCTCCGAGGGCCGCGAGGGGATGTCTCCGGCCGTCTCCGTGAAGTCGGAGTGCCGGCACAAGACGCTCCTCGCCTGGAGCGATCAGGGATCGTGCAAGTGGACAGGCGACCTGTCGATGAAGAAGGACGGGGTCCAGCGGTGGAAGGAGCGCTGGGGCAAGGCGACTGCGGCGACCCACAAGGGTGACAGGACCACCTGGGGCCCCTACCGGTGCCGGGGGAACGGGATCTACGCCCTCACCCTGGACAACATCGACATGAAGTCGTCCAGCAGTGGCGTCGTCGGCGGGTGGGAGCCGGTGTATCCCAAGCCGGTCACCCTCACCGCCAAGGGCTGCTGAGCTTCTCCTTCGATCTCCCCAGCTCCCCATCTCCGTCTGTGCCGCACGGCCTGTGCCGCACGGCGCAGACGGAGAGGTTCAGACGGAGGCTCAGACGGAGGTTCAGACCGTCTCACCCGGCGGTCAGGTCCTTCAGTTCCGCCGCGTAGAGCAGTGCGGGATCGAACCCCATCCCGGTGAATTGGCCCGCGAGTTCGAGGGACAGGGCGCCGTGCAGCCGGGTCCAGAAGGTCAGGGCCCGGTGGAGGGTCTCGGGTGAGGCGGGGTGGTCGGCCGCCCACTGCCGGTGGTCTTCGAGGTGCGTGGCGAACGGTGTCGTGGGGCGGTCCGAGGGCAGCGCCGTGAAGGCGTCGAGCAAGGTCGTCATGATCTCGGACGAGATGGCGGTGGTGTCGTCGGGCGCCTCGTAGCCCGGGACGGGTGTGCCGTAGATCAGGAAGTACCGGTGGGGGTCGGCCAGCGCCCACGTGCGGAGGGTGTGCGCCAGCCCTGCCACATCGGCGCCGGACTCGTGGGCCGCGCGGAAGGTGTCGGCGAGGCTTCGGTACGCGTCCCTGATGAGTTCGGTGATCAGCTCATCGCGGCCGGCGTAATACCGGTAGAGCGCGGGTCCGCTCATGCCCATCCGCTTGGCGATCGCGTTGAGCGAGAGCGCCGACGCGCCCGCCGTGGCGATCTGCTCCCACGCGCGTTCCTTGATCTCCGCGCGCACCTGGCCGCGGTAGCGCTCGCGCGGGGTCCTTGGGCCTGCTTCTGCCATGGCCTGCCACCTTCCACATCTGCGCGACGACACCTGCGCGACTACATCATCAAGATTTAGTTAGAGGCTATCACGGAAGCTATTGACGTCCCCTTGTCTCGTGAGTTAGAACTTCTAGCGAACGCCAAATCATCTAGCTCGATCGATAACACGGCGCGGGTTCGCAGCCGTGCGCTCACCCACACGAGCCCACACGAGCCCACACGAGAGGGAATGCCATGACAGCCACATCCGAGTCACTCTCATCCGAGTCACCCGTCCACGCCGGCCGGCGTACTTCCCTGCCGGTGACCATCTCCGCCTGGGCGGTTCCCCTCATGGTTCTCGGCCAGTTCGCCCTGCTCGCGATCGTCCCGGTCACGATCGCGCTGGTCGGCGCTCTTCGCGGCGCCCCCGACCGGGCGGTGCGCCGGGCGGCGTCGCTTGTCGCCGTCACGTTCGCCATTCCGCTCGTCGTATGGCTCACGCGGCCCGACGGCGCGGAGAGTCTGTCCAAAGACATTCACCCGGGGTTCGTGGGGCTGATCGTCGCCGCGTCCGCCGCGCTCATCCTCACCATCCACCGAGCCCGCCGGGGCTGAGGGGCGTGGTGCCCTGTCAGTCCCGTCGTCGAGATGTCTCCGAGCGGACGGTCAGTAGCCTCGCCAGATGTTGTCGAAAGCAGCCTGCTCAATGGACCGCCGCTGCCGTACGGCCTCCAGCTCCAGCAACGCCTCATTGACCGCGACGAGTACGGTCTCGACCGCGTCGTCCGGAGTGTCCGGGGCTTCTCCGTCCGGAGTGTCCGGGGCTTCTCCTGCCGCCTCCTCGTCGTTCTTCTCGCGGATCCCGACGGCCGTAGCGAGAGCGGCGAGGACCGGCTCGTTCGATGCCCAGCGTTCCCCCGCCAGCCGGCGATCGGGCGAATCGGCCAGCACCGTCCGGCCGGTACGGAAAGGCAGCCCGCGGCGCCGCTGTCGGGTGAGTTGCCCTTCCGACTCAAGCGCGGCCAGATAAGCCGCGGCCAGGCCGCGGCCTCTGCGCCACAGCCAGTCGGCGACCGGCTCGTACGGTGCTTCTCGGGCGAGTGACTCCGCGGCCTGTTCCAGCGGACGGTCAGCGATGTCCGGCCGGTGGCCGGGGACGATCCGGTCGCCCTCCAGCCTGATGGCCTCGGCCGCCAGAAGGTCGATCAGCTCGGCTCCCGCCAGCGCGAGCGACAGCTCACCGGCCACAGGGGGTGGACTGGGCGCCACGTCCAAGGCGGTGATCATCAGGTCCCGGGCTGTGGTCATAGCGGGCTCCACCTCACTCGATCACTCCACCTCACTGGCATAGGCATAGACGGACAGGCCGCGTCCGGTGTTCCCGGCCGGGTTCAGCAGGCCCCGGCCATCCCCGGCCATCCCCGGCCATCCCCGCCAACCGCAGCCAACCCCAGCCATCCGCAGCCAATCCCCGCCAACCCCAGCCAACCTCAGCCGACGAATTGCTGCCCGCCATCGATGTCGTAGGTCGCCCCGGTAACCGCCGTGTTGGTCATGATGTGGACGGCGAGCGCCGCGACATCGGCCGGTCCGACCACACGGCCGATCGGGAGCGTGGTCCGCAGCTCCTCGCGACGGGCGTCGAGTCCTTCGCCCAGGAGCCCCGCTGACAGCGGTGTGTCGACGAAGCCGGCCGCGATGAGGTTGACGCGGACCGGCGCGAGTTCCAGCGCGAGGCTCGCGGTGAGCGCGGACAACGCGCCGCTGACCGCCGGCGCGATGCCGAGGCCCGGACGGATCCGCCGGCCGCCGGTGCCGCCCATGTGCAGCAGCGTGCCGCCGGGTCGTACCCTGCCGACGGCGTTGCGCGCGACTTCCAGCGGCAGCAGCATGTGTTCGCTCATCGCACGGCGCGCCTGCTCCCAGTCCATGTCGAGGAGCCGCCCGTAGGACGGATGTCCGGCCGTGACCATCACATGGTCGATCTGTTGCGGCAGCCCATGGAAGAACCGCTTCAGCCGCGCCGGGTCGTTCGCGTCGAAGACGGCGGTGCTGAGTGCGTCGACATCCGCCGCCGCGCCCCGCAGCCGTTCGGGGTCCCGGCCGGTCAGAATCACCCCGGCACCCTCGGCGTGCGCGTGCCTGGCCGTCGCGAGCCCGATGCCGGCGCTCCCGCCGATGACGACAACGGTCTGCCCGAGCAGGGCCGGTTCGCGGTGGCTGAGAGAGACAGATGCCGCGGTACTCATGATGACTCCTCCGATCCGCCGGTCCTCTGCCGGTCCTCTGCCGGTCCTCCGCATTCCTCCTCGACCCCGACCTTCGACGTGGCCGTCGCGATCACGCCTCGACCGGCTGCCTCGTCCCCCTGATCTCGGCTCCGAGCGCCTTCAGCGCGGCGGCATGGATCTCCGAGAAGCTGGGGAACGGCTGGATCGTGTCGCGCAGCACATTGAGCGGCACGCGGGCGCGGATCGCCAGCGTGGCCTGCTGCATCCACTCCCCGGCCTCGGGACCGAGCCCGTAGGCGCCGGTCAGCACGTCACCATCGCTGAGCAGCGTCAGAAAGCCGTTCGATTCGGCGTAGGCGTGCGTGTACGTAGCCGTCTTGGCGACCCCCGACAGCGGCGCGGTGGCGCTGAACCGGGCCTCGGTCGCGCCCACCGACGCCGCCTGCGGATCGGTGTACGTGACGCGCGGGACCGCGTCGTAATGGGCCTCGCGGGGTTCGCCGAGGATGTTCGCGGCGACGACCTCGCCCTGGTACTCACCGACGTGGGTCAGCGGCCAGATGCCGGTGACATCGCCGATCGCCCACAACCGCTCGCCCGCCCTCATGCGCGCGTCGACCGGGATTCCCCGGCCGGCCCCGGTGATACCGACGGTCTCCAGCCCGATCCCCTCGACGCGCGGGCGGCGGCCGGTCGCGATGAGCAGACGGTCGCCGCGCACCTCGCGGCCGTCCTCCAGCTCCAGCACGTAGTCCTCGCCGGCACGGCGCGCCTCGGTCGCGTGCACGCCGAGTACGAGCTCGATCCCGTCGCGGCGCAGGGCCTTGCCGAGCGCCTCGCCCAGCGGCGCGGGCTCGCGTGCGAGCAGCTGCGCGGAGGCCTCGACGAGAACGACCTCGCCGCCGAAGCGACGTACCACCTGCGCCAGTTCGACCCCGGCCGGCCCACCGCCGAGTACGAGCAGCCGTGCGGGCACCGCCTTCATGCCGGTCGCCTCGCGCGTGCTCCAGACCCCGTCGAGCTCCCGCAGGCCGGGAAGCGGCGGTACGACGGGATCGGCGCCGTTCGCCAGCACGACGTGCTCGGCCGTGTACCGCACGCCGTCGACCTCCACCACCCCGGTGCCCGCCAGGCGCCCGCGACCCCGCAGCAGAGCGATCCCGTTGTCCGCCAGCCACCGCGCGGCTCCGGCGTCGGAGTAGTCGGAAACCATGTAGTCACGCCAGGCCAGGGCCGCCTTGACCTGGACCTCGGCGCTTCCCGCCGCGTCACGCGCGCCCTGCACCGCCTCGCCGGGGCGCAGCAGCGTCTTCGAGGGAATGCACGCCCAGTAAGTGCACTCGCCGCCGGCCAGGTCGCGCTCCACGACGGCGACGCGCAGGCCGCCCTCGGCGAGCGCACCGGCGGCGTGCTCGCCCGGGGCGCCGCCGCCGAGGACGATCACGTCAAAGTCATAGCCATGGTCATGGGTTTTACCGGTGCCGCTCGTGCCGTCCGTGCCGCTCATCGCGTTCTCCGTTCGAACTCGCGTGCTGCCCCAACGGTCGCTTCTAACCGTCGCTCTTTTCGCGACGCGTCGCACCTTTGATCCGACCGTGACGCGTCGCCCGTACGACCTGTCGCCCCGTACGACCTGTCGCCCGTACGACTTGTTGCCCGGGCGGGGCAAAGATTAGGTTTGCCTTACTTAGGTCGGATGGGTCCGGCCTGTTGTCAGGGAGGCCTCCCCACCGTGTCCAGAACCTTCGCTCGCCGCCGTATCACCGTGGCCGCCGCCGCCACCGCGCTCGCCGTCGCGCTCGCCGGGTGCGGCGGCGACGACCAGGCCGCCGACAAGGGGGGCACGGCCGCCGACGGCGGTGCCGGTACGCACACCGTCAAGACGGTCATGGGTGACGTGAAGGTCAGTGACGCGCCGAAGCGGGTTGTCGTGCTGGACACGGACGCGCTCGACTCGGCCGTCACGCTCGGCGTCACGCCGGTCGGCGCCACCACGGTCGTCGACAAGGCCCCCTTCTCCACGTACCTCCCCGAGGACAAGCTCAAGGGCATCCAGCCCGTCGGGCTGATCGCCGGGGCGAACCTCGAAGCCATCGCCGCGCTCAAGCCGGACCTGATCCTGAGCAGCAAGGTCCGCGACGAGAAGAACTACGCGTCCCTCTCGGCGATCGCCCCGACCGTCTTCTCCGACACCACCGGGCCGGCCTGGCGCGAGAACTTCGAGCTGCACGCGGACGCCCTCGGCAGGAAGAACGAGGCGAAGAAGGTCGTCTCCGACTACGACGCGCACGTCAAGCGGCTGACCGACGCACTGGGCGGCGCCGCGAAGGCGAAGCGGACCAAGGTCGGCTTCGTACGCTTCGTGGAGGGCGCGGACACCCGGCTCTACCTGAACGACACCTTCGTCGGCTCCCTCTTCAAGGACCTCCAGGTCGGCCGGCCCGCCAACCAGGACACCACCGGCTTCTCGGTCGACGTCAGCCCCGAGCAGATCGACAAGGCCGACGCCGACGTCATCTTCTACTCCACGTACGGCGACGCGAAGAAGGCCAAGGAGACCGACACCGTCGGCGGCCCCCTGTGGAAGAACCTGGACGCGGTGAAGCAGGACATGGCCTTCAAGGTCGACGACAACCTGTGGATGCTCGGCATCGGATACACCGGTGCGGGCCAGGTGCTGGACGCGATGGAGAAGAGCTTCGCCACCGCGCGCTAAGTGCGCTGACCCCTGCCGGTGCCGGGCGCCCCGAACGTCGTCCACGCGGCACGCTCCGGCACCCGCAGCACCTCTCGCCCCGCGACCGCGTTGAGGATCGTCGCCGCCCGCCAGGCGCCGAGCGTGAGATCAGGAGCCCCGATGCCGTGCGTGTGCAGCTCCGCGTTCTGCACGTACAGCGCGCCGGACACGCTCGCGTCGAGCGCGACCCGGTAGGCCCCGTCGATCCGGTAGCGGCCCTGCTCGTCCCAGTCCACCAGCTTCGCCATGGCGTCCAGGAAGGCCGGGCGTGCCGCCGCGTATCCGGTGGCCGCCACGATCGCCGACGTACGCACCTCGAACAGCGCGTCCTGCTCCAGATGCCGGCAGGTCAGCAGGTAACCGCCGCCATAGCCGCCATCGCCATCGCCGCCGCGCTCGGGCTCCGCCGCGACGAGGGTGACCCCCGGGTGCAGAGCCGCGCGCGGCTCCGTACCGCCGATGGTCCGCTCGTACAGCTCGTCGTGGATCTCGCCGAGCGTCTCCTCGCTCACGCCCTTGTACAGCTGCCACTGCTCGCGTACGAGCCGCTCACGCCGCTCCTCGGGCAGGGCGCGGAAGTACCGGATGTAGTCGGGCGTGAAGTGCTCAAGGCCGATCTTGGAGTACTCCATCGGCGCGAAGGCGGGGGTACGGGCCAGCCAGCGGACGTACGGGCCGCCCTCGCCTGAACCGTCCTGGTGGCGCAGGAGATCGAGGGCGACCTCGGCGCCGGACTGGCCCGCCCCGAGGACTGTGACATCGGCGAGACCGGCCAGCCGCGCCCGGTGGGTGCGGTAGTCGGAGCTGTGCAGCACGCGCCCCGCGTGCGCGGGGGTGAGCAGGGGGCGCAGCGGCTCGGGGACGACCGGGTTCGTACCGACACCCAGCACGATCTGCCGGGCCCGTACGCGCGAGACCGCGCCGTCGGCCGCGCGGTGGGTGACGGCGAACACCTCGTCGCGTTCGTCCCACTCCACCTCCGTGACGCGCGCGTCGAAGCGGCAGGAGGGCAGGCTTTCGGCGACCCAGCGGCAGTAGTGGTCGTACTCGCGGCGCGGTATGTGGAAGCGCTCGGAGAAGAAGAACGGGAACATCCGGTCGTGTTCCCGCAGATAGTTGAGGTACGACCAGGGGCTGGTCGGGTCGGCCATCGTCACCAGGTCGGCGAGGAAGGGCACTTGGAGGATCGTTCCCTCCATCAGCAGCCCTGGGTGCCAGGAGAAGGCGGGCTTGGCGTCGAGGAAGAGCGTACGGAGCCCCGGAGCGCCGTCGGAGAGAGCGGCCAACGAGAGATTGAACGGCCCGATGCCGACGCCGACCAGGTCATAGGCCTCGTAGGTCTCGCCGACCTCATACGTCTCGTCGACCTCGTAGGTCTTGTCCACCTCGTACGTCTTGTACTCGGGGCCGCGCTGGTGCCGGTGCTGGTGCTGGTTCTCGTGCTGGTTCTCGTGCTGGTTCTCATGGTCATGCTCGCGCGCGTGTATGTCTTCGGTCGTCACCGCTTGGCCTCCGCGAGGGGATGGGGAAGGTCGATGTGGACGCACTGAGTGTGGTTGCCGCGACGGGAGTTGGAGATCCGCGTACCGAGGGACAGTTTCGGCGTGACGTCGACGCCCGGCGGGTGCGGGGTCCGTACGGAGGGTTCGGCTGTCGTCCGTAAGGTCACCGCGCCTCTTCCTCCTCCCCTTCTTCCTCCGCCTCTTCCTCCTCCTCCGCACGCCCCGCCGCCACGACGGCGCCCAGCAGCCGTTCCACCTCGGCGGCGGTGGTGTGCGGGTTGAGCAGCGTGAGCTTGAGCCGTACGCGCCCGGGCCCCTCGCCCGGGAGTTCCGTACGGCCGACGACGGCGCTGCCCTCGCGCAGGAGCCTGCGGCGCAGGGCGGCGTTGACCGCGTCGCAGTGTGCCTCGAACTCGGCCGGAGCGTTCGCCGAAGCAGCCGGGCGCTCCGGCAGATAGCGGAACAGGAAGGCCGTCAGCACCGGTTCGGAGTGCAGCTCCAGCCGTGGATGGTCCGCGACCGCCCGCGCTCCCGATACGGCCAGATCACGGCAGGCGTCGACGAGCCGGCCCAGCCCCTCCCTGCCAAGCGTCCGCAGGGTGACCGCGATCTTGAAGGCGTCTGCCCGGCGTGTCGTACGCAGCGAGAGTCCGAGCAGGCTCGGGTAACCGGCCTCCTCGTCGTCGGCCGGATTGAGATAGACGGCCCGGCGCGCGAGCGAGGCGTACGTCTCCGACCGCCGCACCAGGAAGACGCCCGCCGCGGCCGGCTGCCAGCCCAGCTTGTGCCAGTCGAGCGAGACGGAATCGGCGAGTCCGAGACCGTCCAGGAGCGGCGCGAGCCGGTCCGAGAGCAGGGCGCCGCCCCCGTACGCGGCGTCCACATGCAGCCAGGCGCCGTGCTCGGCGGCGAGCGCCGCGCACGCGCGCAGCGGGTCGATGGAGCCGGTGTCGGTCGTACCGGCGGTGGCGACGATCGCGACCGGCAGCTCCCCGCGCTCGGCGCAGCCTTCCAGGACGGCCGCCAACGCCTCCGTATCCATACGGAGTTGCCGGTCGACCGGGACGGGCAGCACCGCGTCCTCCCCGAGCCCGAGCAGGGCGGCGGCGCGCTGTACGGAGAAGTGCGCGGCGGCGGAGGCGAGGATTCGGGGCCGGGGCGCCCGGTCCGTGCCGGCGCCTGGCACCCCCGTCAGCTCGATCTGCCGGCCGGACGCCGCGCCGAGTACCCGGTCCCTGGCCAGCATCAGGCCCATCAGATTGGACTCCGTACCACCTGAGGTGAGCACCCCGGCGGCTCGCTCGGGCTCGTACCCGACCAGGGCCGCCAACTCCTGGAGCAGCAGGGACTCCAGAGCGGTGGCGGCGGGGGCCTGGTCCCAGGAGTCCTGGGACGGGTTGAGGGCCGAGACCGCCAGGTCGGCGGCGACGGCGATGGCGAGGGGCGGGCAGTGCAGATGGGCGGCGCAGGAGGCGTCCGCCGGGTCGGCGCTGCCGTGCGCGAGGAGTTCGGTGAGCCGGTCGAGCGCCTCGGCACCGGTGACGGCGGCCGGACCGCCGAACACCTCGCCGACCATGGCCGCGACATCCCCGGGCCGACCGGGCGCGATGGGGCCACCGCGCCGCCGGGCGCCCCGGGCGAGGGCGTCCATCACCGTGTCCACGAGCGGCGCCAGGGCGTCGGCGCCGCCGGTCCCGCCGGACAGCGCGGTGCCGCGGGCTCCGTGGTCCTGGCGTGTCACGCGAGCCGACTCCGGTGCCGACTCCGGTACCGACTCCGGTGTCGGCTCGGGTGTCGGTTCTGGTGTCGGTTCTGGTGGTGCCGACTCCGGTGCCGACTGGGGTGACGCCTGAGCCACGAGGCCCGCGCTCACCGCAACACCGGTCGCGGCACCTGCTGCCATGCCCACCGCGGCACCTGCTGCCGTCCCCGTATCCGCCCTCATGAGTGCCGTCCCCGCTGCTGCTCCGACACGTGCGCGATCGCGTCCGTCAGCCGCTCCAGAACCGCTTCCGTCTGCTCGTCCGTGATGACGAGCGGCGGGAGAAGCCGGACGGTCGAGCCGAAACGCCCGCCCAGTTCGACGATCAGCCCGCGGTCGAGGCAGGCCGACCGCACCCGCTCCGCCACCTCAGGGGCGACCGGATGGGCGCCGCACGAGTCCGACTCCCCCTCCGGGTCGACGATCTCGACCCCGATCATCAGCCCGCGGCCCCGGACGTCACCGATCAACGGCAGTGCGGAACGCAGCCTCTCAAGCCGCGCGGTCAGCCGGGCACCGACGACCGCCGCGCGCTCGGCCAGCCCCTCGGCGGCCACGTACCGCAGTGTCGCCGCGCCCGTCGCCATGGCCAGGGTGTTGCCCCGGAACGTTCCCGTATGAGCGCCGGGCAGCCAGCCGTCGTAGTCCTGGTCGTACACGATCACGGCCAGCGGCAGACTCCCCCCGATCGCCTTCGACATGACCATCACGTCCGGGACGATCCCACTGTGCTCGACCGCCCAGAACGCGCCCGTGCGTCCTACACCCGTCTGCACCTCGTCCACGATCAGCGGGATGCTCCGCTCGCCGGTGATCCGCCGCATCTCCCGCAGCCAGCCGTCCGGCGCGGGCACCGCGCCGCCCTCGCCCTGCACCGCTTCGAGGATCATCGCCGCGGGCGGTACGACACCGCCCGACGGATCGTCCAGCAGCCGTTCCGTATACGTGGCGGCCAGTTCGGCGCCACGCGCGCCGCCGACCCCGAACGGGCAGCGGTACGAGTACGGATACGGCAGCCGCGTCACCTCGGCCGCGCCGCCCGCGACCCGCTCCCTGACCGCGACACTGCCGGTCGCCGACAGCGCGCCCGCGGTCATGCCGTGGTACGCGCCGGTGAAGGCGAGCACCCCGCGCCGGCCGGTCGCGGTCTGTGTCAGCTTCAGCGCCGCCTCGACGGCGTCCGTACCGGCGGGCCCGCAGAAGTGGATCCTGGCGCGGTCCGCGAAGGCTTTCGGCAGGGTGGCGAAGAGCGCGTCGGTGAAGTCGTCCTTCTCCGGGGTCGCCAGGTCGAGGACGTGCAGCGGCGCCCCGCTCTCCACCGTGCGCTGGATGGCCTCCAGCACCACGGGGTGGTTGTGGCCGAGTGCGAGGGTCCCCGCGCCGGAGAGACAGTCGAGGTAACGGCGGCCGTCCGTCCCCTCGATCGTCATGCCCTTGGCGCGGGCCGGGACGATCGGGAACGACCGGGCGTAGGTGCGGGCCGACGACTCCCTGGCGCGCTGACGCCGCAGGATGCCGTCCGCGGTGGCGGCGGGGGCGGGCCGCCCACTTGTGGGCAGGGTGACGGGGGGCACGGTCATGTCACGGCTCCGGAGTAGGAGTGGAGAAAGACACACACAGAAAGACACACACAGAGAGAGACGGCGGGCTCAGAGCAGATGGTGCTCGGCGACGGGGCGGCCGAGGAAGGAGTGCACGGCGAACTCCCATCCGTAGGAGCCCTCGTAAGGGAAAACGATCAAGTCGCCCGCGCGTATCCGGTCGATCAGGACATCGCGCGGAAGTGTGTCCTCGGGGGTGGGGGGTGAGGGTGAGGGCGGCACGGACGGCATGGTCCCCCCGGATCGGGCTGAACGGTCGAGCACTACGACAGAACAGGGCGAAGACTTAGGTGAGCCTAACCTAATAGATTCCTGTAGGCGTGCAAGGGTGCCTTGACACCCCGGGCGAGCCGTGAAAGCAGCCCTCACGATCTGTCCGCCACTGATCCGTCCGCCACTGATCTGTCGGCCACTGAGCTGTCAGTCACTGATCTGTCCGCCACGACCGTCCGGCCTACGTGGGATCACCGGAGGCCGATACCGATACCGAAACCGCCACCGATACCGCCGCAGCCACTGCCGTCCTCGCCGCCTTCTCCACCAGCGAGATCCCGGCCTCCTTGCTGGCGTTGCCGCTCGACAGCACGGCCACCAGATAACCGTGCCCGTCCGCCACGATCCGACCGATGCTGTTGATGTCCCACAGCTTGGTCGCGGTCCGCTGGAGCCATCCGTTCTTCAGCCCCGTCACCGAGCCGGCGGCCGACACTCCCCAGTCCTGGTCCGCCGAAACCCCGTTCATCAGGCCCTGGATGTACGTCCGCGAGCGCGAGCCCAGCGGGGAATCGGAGTCGTCGCCGAACACGGCGGAGAGGAGCGCGAGTTGGTCCGCCGCGGTCGACTGCGTAAGGCCCCACAGCGGCCCGCTGCCGCCGGACGTCGCCGTCAGACCGAGCCGCTTGTTCGCCGCGTCCAGACCGTCCGCCCCGCCGATCGCCAGCCACAGGGCGTCCGCCGAGGCGTTGTCGCTCACCTGGATCATCGAGGTCGCGTACTTCTTCTCCTGCGCGGTGAGCACCCGGCCCTGGTCCTGCGCCTTCAGCAGCAGGGCCGCCAGGATGTCGACCTTCACGATGCTGGCCGTGTCGTACGTCTTCCCGGCCTGTACGCCGTAGTCCGCGCTGTCCCCGCCCCCGACGTCGAGCACGGCCACGGAGAGGGAGGCCGTCGTGGCGTTCAGGATCGGGGCGAGCTGCTCGGAGAGCACGTGATCCGGATCGGCGGAGGGCGAGGGCGAGGGCGAGGGCGTGGGGGTGGTGGAGGAGGAAGGAGAAGGGGAGGCCGGGGTGGCGGGTGTCGCGGACCACCCCGGATCACCGGACCGCGCTTTGGCGTCCGAGTCGCCGCCGGACAGCGGCGGGAGGTCCATGGCCACCCAGACGGCCAGGAGTACGACGGCGGCCACGGCCGCGAGTATGGGGAACGCGGCCCGGCTCCGTAGGGAACCGCGGGCTCTGGAGCCGCGGCTCTTGCGCGCGGAACGATGGCGGGACATCCCGCGAGGCTAGAAAGCTTAGATGTGTCCAGAATGTGTCTTGCGTTAACCTTCCATAACGATCCGGCTCGGTCACGACGTCAGCGCGCGGCTCCAGATGTCCGTAACCGTGCCGGAACCGACCACAGGCACCGCGGTGAACGGCACGGTCGCGGCCACCCCGTCCGACGAGACCTCCGACGAGACCTCCGACGGCACATCCGGTGAGATGTCAGGCCGCGCGACCGCCCCCAGCCTCGTCCAGCCCCAGGACCGCAGCGCCCCCACGGCGGCCTCGTTCGCCGGGTCGACCCGCGCGGCCACCAGCGCCGCGTCCGTCCGGATCAGCAACTGCTCGACCAGCCGCGTGGCCACCCCGCCCCGCCGGTGCGCCGGCAGGACCATCAGCCCGGCGAGGGCGAAGACCTGCCCCGAGACGGTCAACTCCTCGATGTCGTAGTCCCACGGCAGCTCGCCGCTCAGCGCGCGCCACCACTCCCCGGCCCGGTCCAGGACGAACCCGTACGCGTACGCCGCCGGCTTGTTTCCGCCACTCGCCACCACCATGTCGAAGCCGGGCCGCTGCATGTCCTCGGCGAAGGTGGCCAGGAACTCATGGCGGTCGCGGGATTCCTCGCCATGGGCACGCGGATACGCCTCGACGTGGACATCGGCGAGGGCTTCCCGCTGCTGTTCGGCCTGCCACCGGCTCAGGCGCCGAATGAATACCTCTGCCATCTGCACTCCCCCCGGCCGGTACCTCGGTGTTCATCGTCCCAGGGGGAGGACCACCACGGGAATACCGAGGTACCGGCCAGGGGCCGGGCAGGGGCCGGGCAGGTGCCGGCCAGGGGCCGGCCATCTTCCGCAGTACGCTGGAAAAGCCGCGAATCCCCGCTCATGCCGGGAGGAGGCGAGGGCAACATGAGCAACTGGATCAGTGTCGTGGTGATCCTGGGCCTGATCGTCGTGGGCGTCATGGTGATCCACCTGGTGAACGGGCAGCACAGGAATCGCATCGCCACTTACAGCTTCGGCCGCTCCCTGTGGGAGCCCCAGAACCGCGCCACCCGAACCGAGGCCACGAAACCCACCGCCCCCGGCGCCCCCACCGCCCCCGGCGCACACCACGCCGCGACGGACGCGGAGGCGGAGGCAGAGGCAGCCGTGGGGGCGGGGGCAGAGGCAGAGGCGAGGGCGGGCACGAGCCACGGTCTTCACCGGCTGAGCGGATTCCTTTCGGGGCGTGGGCGTGGGCGTGCTCGCCGACGTAGAAAAGCAGCCGGATGACCCCACCCCCTCGAAGAGGCCGCCCGAGATATGACTCCGGGTAGTTGAGCCTGTTCATCGTGTGCCCGTATCGGCGGTCGAGCGGCCGGTGCGGGCACACGTCTGTCCGGGGGCGGAGTTCCGGGGGCGGAATAGGGGGCGGTGGTGTGCCGTTGTAGACTTCGGTTGAAGCTTCAACTAATACGAACGCGACTCTGAGAAAGGCGAGAGGTGAGCGCGATGCAGTTCGGGATCTTCACCGTCGGCGATGTCACGCCCGACCCGACCACCGGACGTACGCCGACCGAGCACGAGCGGATCAAGGCGATGGTCGCCATCGCGCGGAAGGCCGAGGAGGTCGGGCTGGATGTCTTCGCCACCGGCGAGCACCACAACCCGCCCTTCGTCCCCTCGTCACCCACCACGATGCTCGGCTATATCGCGGCCACCACCGAGCGGCTGATCCTGTCGACGTCCACCACGCTGATCACCACCAACGACCCGGTGAAGATCGCGGAGGACTTCGCGATGCTCCAGCATCTGGCCGACGGGCGCGTCGATCTGATGATGGGGCGCGGCAACACCGGGCCCGTCTATCCGTGGTTCGGTGAGGACATCCGCCAGGGCATCCCGCTCGCCATCGAGAAGTACGCCCTGCTGCACAGGTTGTGGCGCGAGGATGTCGTCGACTGGGAAGGCAAGTTCCGTACGCCGCTCCAGGGCTTCACCTCGACGCCCCGGCCGCTGGACGGCACCCCGCCGTTCGTCTGGCACGGCTCGATCCGTTCCCCCGAGATCGCCGAGCAGGCCGCCTACTACGGAGACGGCTTCTTCGCGAACAACATCTTCTGGCCCAAGGAGCACTTCCAGAAGCTGATCCGGCTCTACCGGAAGCGGTACGCGCACTACGGGCACGGCACCCCGGAACAGGCCATCGTCGGCCTGGGCGGTCAGGCGTTCATCCGGAAGAACTCGCAGGACGCGGTACGGGAGTTCCGCCCGTACTTCGACAACGCGCCGGTCTACGGGCACGGGCCCTCCCTGGAGGACTTCACGGAGCAGACGCCGCTGGTCGTGGGCAGCCCGCAGGAGGTCATCGAGAAGACCCTGGCCTTCCGTGACGCCTTCGGCGACTACCAGCGCCAGCTGTTCCTGATGGACCACGCGGGGCTGCCGCTGAAGACGGTGCTTGAGCAGCTGGATCTGCTGGGCGAGGAGGTCGTACCCGTCCTGCGCAAGGAGTTCGCGGCCCTGCGGCCGGCCGGGGTCCCGGACGGTCCTGTGCACCCGGCCGCCGTCATGTCGGTGAAGGAGGAGGTCTGACGATGGAGCGTACGGGCAAGGGCACGGCGGTGCGTACGGGCACGGGCACGGGCCCGGCTGCGAGTACGGGCACCGCGACGCGTACGGGCACCGCGACGCGTACGGGCACCGCGACGCGTACGGGCGGCAGCGGGCCCTTGCGGCTCGTCGCCGTATCGGCCGGGCTGAGCAAGCCGTCCTCCACCAGGCTGCTGGCGGACCGGCTGGCGGAGGCGACCAGCCGTGAACTGGCCGCCGAGGACCGGAAGGCCGAGGTCGAGATCGTCGAACTGCGCGATCTCGCCGTCGAGATCGCGAACCACCTGGTCACCGGCTTCCCGGCGACCGCGCTGAGCGCGGCGCTCGATGCGGTGACCGGGGCGGACGGGCTCATTGTCGTGAGCCCGGTCTTCGCCGGCTCGTACAGCGGACTGTTCAAGTCGTTCTTCGATCTGATCGAGCCGGACGCGCTCACCGGAACGCCCGTACTGCTCGCCGCCACCGGCGGCACCGCGCGCCACTCGCTCGTGGTGGAGCACGCGATGCGCCCGCTCTTCTCGTATCTCCACGCGCTCACCCTGCCGACGGCCGTCTTCGCGGCGACCGACGACTGGGGCGCGGGCGCCGACGCGTACGCGGGCGGGCTGCCTGCCCGGATCGACCGCGCCGGTGGCGAGTTCGCCCGGCTGCTGCGCGGGCTGCTGCCCGTGACCGGCGCGACGGGGGTGACGGGGGTGTACGAGGGCGATGGCCCGGACGGGATGGACGAGGCGGACGACGTGGGCGAGGCGGACGACGTGGACGACGTGGTGCCCTTCGAGCAGCTCCTCGCGAACCTTAAGTAGGTTTGTCCCAGAGGGAAAATCAGGACAACAGCGGAAAATCAATCAGCAGGAGGAACGTCATGAGCGGCACCATCGTGGTCGGCGTCGACGGCTCGGAGCCCTCACTGAAGGCGCTGCGCTGGGCCGTACGGCAGGCGAAGCTGACCGGCGACGAGGTGGGCGCGGTGATCGGCTGGGAGTATCCGGCCACCGGCTGGGCGGCCATGCTGCCCGGCATGCCGTCGGAGTTCGACCCGGAGCAGCTGGCCTGGCAGATCCTGGACGAGGCGCTGGACAAGACGCTGGACGCGGACGTCGCGGCCGTGGTCGAACGCCGCGTCGTCGCCGGCCCCGCCGCGCAGGTCCTGCTGGACAGCGCGGAGGGTGCCTCGCTCCTGGTGGTCGGCGACCGTGGATACAGCGGCTTCAAGGCGGCCCTGCTCGGGTCGGTGAGCCTGCATGTCACACAGCACGCGACATGCCCGGTGGTCGTGGTGCGGGGCGAGCTCGCCGAGGACTGACAGCGGTACGGAGACGGCCCGGACGCACCGCTCCTCGCCGGGTCCCGGCAGACGGCGCTCGGCCGGGGGAGTGCGCCGGGTGTGCTCCGTTCACGCCGGGCGAGTTGCCGTGAGCGCCCTTCGGCCTGGGCATCGAACATCCATGGCATCGCGACGGAAACCCCGTACCACCAGTGAGGTACCCAGAGAGGTCCCCAGTGAGGTCCCCAGCGAGACGGAGCGAGTGGAGTCGTCCGAGTCCGAGGAGACGCTGTTCGGCGGTCCGCTGCGGTACGACATGGGCTGGAACAAGCATGACGACGCCTTCCTCCAGCTCAACTTACGGTCCATGGTCACGCGGCTGCCCCGGCTGGTGGGTACGACGGCCCGCTTGGCGTGGGAAGCGGACAGGGCGGCCCTGCGCCTGGTGACCTGCGCGGAGATCGGCCGGGGGGTCAGTCAGGCGATCGGGCTGATCGCCGTGAACCGCGTCCTCGGACATCTCCTGGGCGAGGGCACCACCGCCGAGCGGCTCACCCACGCGGGCCCGGCGCTGGCCGTCGCCGGCGGGACGGCGCTGGCGGGCGCGGTGCTGCGGGCCCTGTCCACCGCCGGTACGGGACAGCTGGAACCGAAGGTCGAACGGGTCGCCACCGAGCGGTACTTGTCACATACCGCCAACGTCGAGCTGGAAGCGGTCGAGGACGACGAATTCCATAAGCTCCTCGACAGCGCCCAGTACGGAGCCGGTTCGGCCCGGCGGATGGTGCAGTACTGCCAGAACGTCCTCAACGCCATGATGTCGCTGATCGCGGCGGCCGGCGTGCTCGCCGTACTGCACCCCGTACTGCTCCCGCTGCTCGTCGCGATGACGCTGCCCAGCGCCTGGGCGGCCCTGTCGATGGCGCGGCGCCGTTACATCTCGTTCCAGGTGTGGGTGCAGCACTCACGGGCCGGGAGTCTGATCAGCCGTCTGCTGATCTCCACCGACGCGGCGCCGGAGATACGGGTCCACAACGTCGGACCGTTTCTGCTGCATCACTTCCGCGAGATGTCGCGGTCTCAGGAGGCGGAGCAGCGGAGGCTCGCCCGGCTCGCCGCCCGTACGGGGCTGATCGCCGCCGGATGGACCGGGCTGGCGGCGGGCGCCGCGTACGCCACGCTCGGCGGGCTGCTGTGGACCGGTGCGATGGCGCTCTCGGTCGGCGGCACCGCCGTACTCGCCATCCGTACCGGCTCCTCCAGCCTGGAGAATCTGGTGCTCCAGGTGAACTACCTGCACGAGGAAAGCCTGTTCGTCGGGGATCTGCACCGGCTGTGCGAGGAGGCCGTCGAGCGCGCGATACCGGTCGGCGGGCTGCCGCTGCCCGAGAAGCCGGAGACGATCACCTTCGAGGATGTCGTCTTCACGTACCGGGGCAAGGACAACAAACGCGCGCTCGACGGCGCCAGTCTCACCATCCCCGCCGGCCGGATCGTCGCGCTGGTGGGGGAGAACGGCAGCGGCAAGTCCACCCTGGTCAAGCTGTTGTGCGGGCTCTACCGGCCGGACTCCGGCCGCATCCTGTGGGACGGGGTCGACGCGGCGGAGGCGGACCGGCAGGAACTGGTCTCGCGGGTCGCGGTGGTGGGCCAGGACTTCTACCGGTGGCCCTTCACCGCCACGGTGAACGTCAGCATCGGACGTCCCGAGGCGCCGGTGAGCCGGGAGCGGCTGGACGCGGCGGTACGGTACGCGGGTGCCGAGGAGCTGATAGCCGAGCTGCCGCGCGGCTGGAAGACGCTGCTGGCCCGGGGGTACAAGGGCGGCCACCAACTGTCCGGTGGCCAGTGGCAGCGGATCGGTATCGGCCGCGCGCACTACCGCGCCGGACAGATCCTCATCGTCGACGAGCCCACCTCGGCGCTCGACGCCAAGGCCGAACAGCAGCTCTTCGAGCAGATCCGCAGCCTCGCGGACTCCGGCCAGACGGTCATCCTGATCACGCACCGGCTCGGCTCGGTACGGGCGGCGGATCTGATCCATGTCCTGGACCAGGGGCGGGTCGTGGAGAGCGGCACCTTCTCGGAACTGCTGTCGGACGGGGGCGAGGGCCCCAAGGTCTTCCGCGGCCTGTACGGGATCCAGGCGGCCCAGTACGCGACGGAGGCGCCGGCCCCGTCGGTTCCGGCCACCCCGTCCGTACCGGCCACCCCGTCCGCACCGTCCGTTCCGCGGTAGCGCCTGTTTCGGAAGCCGGGAGGCGCGTCGGTTCTGAGGGAGGCGTGCGTCGTAGGGTGAAAGGCGGAGAGGCAGCAGGCGAGCGTTGTGGCCACGGACGGGACCGTCACCAACGGCCCGTACCCGGAGACCAAGGCGGTCCTCGGAGGTTTCTCGGTCATCGAGGTGCCCTCACGTGAGGACGCGCTGGAGTGGGCCGCGTCACCTGCCGACGGAACCGTCAGCCTGTTCGCGGAGGATGTCGGCGTGGCCCGCGTGGCGAGCCGTCTCTTCGATCATGTGCACCAGTACCCAACGCATCGATCGCACAGCCCCTGCCTTGCCCGCTGCCCGAGCACACGGACGGTTCATGTCGTCGCACCGCTCGATGATCTCGTTGGACCGCTCGATGGCGTCGCGATAGGCGGCGAGAAGATCGTCCGCGCTGTCACCTTCGGAGAGATCCATACTGAAGTCCGGATGCGCTACGTCGGCGCCCTCGAAGGCCCAGGCGAACCAGTAGAGCTCGGCTGCGGTCAGGTGCTTGACCAGGCCCAAGACGCTGGTGCCGGAGGGGACTCCAGGCGTTCGCCCGTGGCGGTCCTCAAGGCCCTGGGCCTTGGTGGCCACTGCCTCACGGACGTAGTTCAGGAACGCGAGCAGCGTCGACTTCTCGCCGGAGTCGGTGCCGGGAGGGCCTACGTCGTCGCGTCGCTGCGTCACTGTCACCGGGGCACCTTAGCGGGTGCGGTGCGGACCCAAGTCATTCAGGACGCTGCCGAGTTCATCGAGGGTGAGGGGCGGTGCGGGAAGGGGTGCGGGAAGCGGTGCGGCGGTTGCGGCCGGTACGGCGGGTGTCGCCCGCAGTCCGTCGAGGAGAAGGGCGAGGTAGCGCCGCCAGGCATCCGGGGCGGTGGTGGTCAGGGCGGGCACGGCGCGGCCGAGCGCGGCCAGGCTGAAGAGCAGGTCCTCGGTGGTGATGTCGCGACGCATC
The DNA here is from genome assembly GCF_040681655.1 of Streptomyces sp. NPDC051662. Classification (NCBI taxonomy): domain Bacteria; kingdom Bacillati; phylum Actinomycetota; class Actinomycetes; order Kitasatosporales; family Streptomycetaceae; genus Streptomyces; species Streptomyces sp. NPDC051662. Next base: position 855 of record NZ_JBFAZD010000034.1, on the reverse strand, counting down.
GTCCCCTGCCGCTGGGCACGCGCCAGGAGGAGGCCGACGGTCTCCCGGTTCTCGGCATGGAGGGCTTCCAGCGAGGGCACGCCCCGTATGCCGGTGGTCATCAGGTCGTTGGCCCCACGGTCGGCGGCCAGCCCCGCGAAGATCGACGAGAGATACGTCGTGAGCCCGGCCCAGGCATCGTCGCTCAGCCGCGCCTCCTCACCGGCGCGCTGTGTCTCACCGAGGGACTGGTGGAAGACGGCCTCGATGAGGGTGGCCCGGTCGGGGAAGTGCCGGTACAGAGTGGCGTTACCGACGCCTGCACGACGCGCGATCTCATCCAGCGACGCGTCGAGTCCCTGCTCGGCGAACACCTCCCGCGCGGAGGCGATCAGCAACTCCCGATTGCGCTGAGCGTCGCGCCGCAGCGGCGCCGATTTCGCCGCTGGTTTCCGCTCGCCGGCTCCCATGACCACCCTTCCAAGGAAAGCGCGGAGCGCTCCCCGATTCAGATGCTACCTGGGGTGGTCGGGGCGGGCCGGGGGGTGCGGTGGCGGGTTGGGGGGAGGGGCCGGTTGCCGACGGCAGGTGGGTGAGCCCTGCGGGGCGCGCGGGAGTGGAGTGGGGCGGCCCGGCCCCGGCAAAGCGGCTGACGGTCGGGGAGGGGCTGGGATTCATGCCCGGCTGGTGGCGGTTCGACTTCGGGTGTGGGTTCGTGCCGAGGGGTAGTCGGGGTGTGCCGGGGGGTTCGGAGACGGGTGGGGGCCGCCCCTGATCTTTGAGTTTCGCGGTTGCGGGTTGGGCGTCAAGGGCGCTCCTTCGTCGCGTCGGCTGCGCCGATTGCGCTTCGCTTCACCCTGGACACCCAACCCTCCA
>NZ_JBFAZD010000033.1:0-88512 GCF_040681655.1 Streptomyces sp. NPDC051662 | reverse complement strand
CCTGCGGATACACCGGGCCGTCGGTGTGGCACCGCGATCACCTGGACCCCGCCCTGCGGGAGCTGCGCGGCTCCTCCGGCCCGTTCGCGGGCTGCACCAAGGGTGAGCACCAGATCGAGCACCGGTTGCCCAGCGTGGTGCCCAGTGCGTGGAGCCAGGCGTAGGAATGACCGGACCAGCCCATGGGGGCGCGGCGTAGGCCTGGCGCCCCCATGGATCATGTTCACGACTGCCCCGACGCCACCCGGATCTCAGCTCAGGCGGCAGGCGAGAAGCGCGGTCCCGGCGGTGGCCGCGCGGTGCTGGTAGTCACGCAGGCCCGGGGCGCCGGGCGGGGCGGGCAGGCGGGCGTTTCGGTGCCAGTGGCCTGTGAGGGCGGCGAGGAACGCGCTGGCCGCCAGAGGATCCGTCGCGGTGGCGGGGTGCTCGTCCAGCAGGCGGACGATGTCCTGCGGATCGTGGGCGGCCAGGACGAGTTGGGGCGCGAGGGACACGGCGTCGATGCAGGCGGGGCCGGTGGTGGCGTGGGCCCAGTCCACGAAGGTCACGCCACGGCCGTGGTCGCGGACCATGTTGTCGGCCCGCAGGTCACCGTGGACGATCCGGTCGCCGTGGGCGAGCGCAGGCCAGGCCGCTTCGAGGTCGGCGAGTTCACGCAGATGGTGTAGGGCGGCGGGCGGCAGGTCGCCGGGCGGGTCGGCCAGCAGCTCACGCCAGCCGTGCAGAGCGGCCGCGCCGGAAGCGGTGGCGGCCACCGCCGCGGCGTACGGGGCGGGGGCGGGGCTGGAGGTGAGTTTGTCGAGGAGACCCCAGATCTGCCCCGGGTCGAAGGAGTCGGGGGACAGGTCCGGATGGGGGCCGTCCAGATGCGCGATGACCACGGCGGTCCAGCCGGCCGCGTGGTGGATGCCCACCAGCTCCGGGGCCGGGGCGCCGGGCGGTAGGGAGCCGAGGACGGCGCCTTCGTGGAGGTTCGCGGCGGTGAGCGGGTCGTCGGTGGAGGAGGCCTTGACGAAGAACCGGCGCCCGTCGGCCAAGGTGAGGGCGGCGGCGAGCTGGTGGCCGAAGCCGCCCGGCGGGGTGACGGTGTCGGTGACGGCGGCGCCGAGGGCGGTTTCGAGGCGGGCCCGCAGCGGGGCGGGAACGTCGGTCCATTGCAGTCGGCCGACGGGAGGAAGCGCAGACACGGGCAGCTCACAGAGAGAGTGGGGTGACGGGGGGCGCGGGGGTGAGCGCCGACCCGGACCGGGTGAGGAACGGTGTCCTCAGTGGTCCAGATCGGCGCTTGGCGCCTGTCGCCGCATCACACGCATGCCTTGAGTCCTCTGTGGTGAAGTCAGGAAGGGCACCCCCATGGGGTGCCCTTCCACTGTAGCGGGGGACGGGTGGGTCAGCTCGCGGGAATTGGGGCCAGGTGGTGCAGGAGAGACGGACCGATACGGGTGGGGTCGGGCAGGAGGTGGTGGGCTCCGGCCGTATGGAGTGCGGCGGGCGTGTGCCAGCCCCAGGTGGCGCCCAGTGCGATGACGCCGGCGGCGCAGGCGGCGGTCATGTCACCGGGGCTGTCTCCGACGAATACCGCCTGCTCGGGCAGGACGTCGACCCGGGCCAGGGCGGCGTGCAGACCGTCCGGGGCCGGTTTCGCGGGCGCGTCCTGCCGGGTGATCACCACGTCCAGCAGGTCCGTGAGGGCGGGTGGCAGGAACCAGGTCAGCCGGTCGCGGTCCTGGAGGGTGACAACCCCGAGCGCGACGTCGGCGTCGCGAAGGGCGAGCAGCCCGGTGAGAACGCCGGGGAACGTGGCGGGTAGGGCGGCGGCGAGTGCGCCGTCCCACCAGCGGGCGCAGGCGCCGTCCGGGTCGGTGACACCGAGGAGGGTCAGGATCTCGGCGCGGGGGCGGTGCAGGGCGTCGGGCGGGAGGTCCGCCGGGATGGTGCGTCGGCCCGTCGCGCACGTCGCGACCGACGCGAGGGCGGTTCGTACGGCTGGGCCGCTGTCGAGGAGGACGCCGTCGAGGTCGAAGAGTGCCGCCTGTCGGGTCACCGGACACCTCCCGGGTCGGTGAGCAGCGTGGACAGGGTGATCCGGTGCTCGGTGAGTAGGGCGGCGGCTCCCGCGTCGCGGTCCAGGACGCACGCCGCGGCGGTGACTCGGGCGCCCGCGATCCGCAGCAGCCGGGCGCCGCGTAGAAGGCTTGCCCCGCTGCGGGCCGTGTCGTCTATCAGGACGGTGCAGCGGCCGTCCAGGTCGGCGCCCTCGATCTGCCGCCACGTCCCGTGTTCCTTCGGAGCGGCCCGTACGTAGGCGGCGGGCAGGCCGGTGTGCAGGGACACCGCCGTCACGAGCGGGATCGCCGCGAGCGCCGGTCCGGCCACCACCTGTGTGCTTGGGGGCAGCAGGCCGGCGAGCGCCGCCGCTGTCTCACGGAGCAGCAGCGGGTCGGCGGCCAGCCGGTAGGGGTCGAAGTAGGAGTCGAGGGTGCGCCCGTCGGGGAGCTGGTACGGGCCGGGGCGGAACGCCGCCGCGATCCGCTCCGCGAGGACGGTGGACATCGAGGTCGTCATCGCAGGCTCCCGGAGGTGAAGGCGGCTAGGTCCTTCTCCAGCGCGGCGATGTCGGGCAGGTCCGCGAGGAACCCCAGCGGCCGGGTCGGGCCCTCCACCAGCCACTGCTCCGCGCGGAGGAACGCACCGAGGCGGCGGGCGGCCGGGCCCAGCAGCCGCACCGGCACCGGACGGATCGTCGTCGCGTAGTACAGGGCGGCGGTCACCTCGTGCAGGGTGCCGACCCCGCCGCCCATGACGAGGACCAGGTCCGCGTCGTCGAGGTAGGCGTGGAGCCGATCGCCCATCGTCGGGGCGTACTCGACGTCGGTCACATACGGGTTGAACGGCCCCCACTCCTGGTCGGCGAGGGTGACGGCGGTGACCGGCACGCCGTGGCGGGCCGCGCCGCGGGCGGCAGCCTCCATCAGGCCGTTGTAGCCGCCGTGCCGCAGTCCGTACCCGGCCGCCCCCAGGGCGTCACCGGCGGCCAGGGCGAGATCCGTCTCACCGGTGCGGGCGACGACTCCGGCGAACAGGACGGCGGTCAGCGTCATGCGAGTCCCTCCTCGTCCTGCTGCTGGTAGGCGCGGTACGCGGTGATCTCGTCCGCCAGCCCTTCGATCGCGAGCGAGGCGACCAGCCCGCCCAGGCGCACGATCCGCTCCAGCGCCTCATCCGCCTGAGCGACGGTGGGCACCGGCGGCCCGGTCAGGACGTCGGTCAGCTCCGCCAGGCACTCCCGGCCCACCGTGGTGCGGCCCACCTCGTCGGGCAGGTGGTACCAGCCGTGATGCCGGGAGTGCGGCACCAACGCGGTACGGATCAGATCCCGGCACGTGGCGTGGAGCTGGTGCCAGAGCCCGTACGCGATGTACTGCTGCCCTCGGATCACGCGCTTGCGGAGCATCGCGTGCAGGACCATCGCCTGAACCAGCAGCGTCGAGCAGTCCGCCGGCGCCGACCCCGTACGCGCCAGTTCCGCCGCCGTCTCCCGACGCGCGGTCTCGCTCGCTTCGGAGCCGGACTTCGAGCGCTCCCACAGCAGGCGCGGGCCGATCCGCCGCCGCAGGGCCTCCACCCCGCTGGCCGGGCACAGGTACAGGTCGAGCTGGAGCAGGTGCCCACCGTGAGGCAGCAGGTAGACGAAACCGGCGCCGCCCAGGTCGCCGACGATGGTGTCCCGCCAGCCCGGCAGCAGTGTCCCGAACGTGGTGGACATCAAGGCGTCCAGACTCTCCATCAGCAGCGGCAGCCGGTCGTCCTGGACGGCGACGACCAGGTCGACGTCGGAGAGCCGGTCCGCGGTGCCGTCGGCCAGGGAGCCGCGCACCAGCAGATGCGTCACGGCTTCGGCCGCCGACAAGGTGTCCACCAGTTCGGCCAAGACCGTCAGTTGTACGGGCAGATGGGCGTGCGCCAGCTCCTCCAGCGGAGTGAGTACGGGCGCCGGGGATGTCGTGGTCATACGACGATTTCCTCTCTGTGAAAGAGAACAAGAGCGAAGGGCGGGCAGGTCAGCGTGCGAGCAGGTGAGCTTTCGCCTCGCCCCACCGGGTGGCATCCGCGTCCGCGCCACGGGTTGTGTGCAGTTCGGCGATCAGGTCGTACGCCCCGCCCTCCGGCAGCGCGTACGCGTAGTACGCCCGCAACAGCGTCTGTTCGGCCGAGGAGACGAAGCCCAGCTCAGCGAGCTGCCCGGCCCGCTCCAGCAGACGGGCTCTGTCCCGGGCGGTCATCACCGGCAGGTCCACCGCATCCCCCGCCCGCAGGTGCGGCCGGACCGCGAGCTGTCGGTACGCGTCGTCGGTGTAGACGTCCGCGATCAAGTGCAGCCGGTCCGGGCCCGTGACGTTGCGAACCCCGTGGGCCTGAGAGGGCGTCAGCCGCCACAGGGCACTGGCCGCCATGTGCACCCGGGCCCCGCCGGTGACCAGCACCGCCGACGGATTGGTGACGAGCGGGATGTGCAGGCGGTGCCGGCCGCGCCCGTTCAGCTCCGCGTAGTCACGGTGCTCCCAGAGATAGGAGTGCGGCTCCAGCCGGGCGAGCCGTACGTACATGAAGTCCAGCCCCAGCCCCGACAGGAACCCCGCGGTGACGGGCATCTGCTCCAGCAGAGTGGTGGCCCGGGGGCGACCGTCGCCGATCACGACGTCGTGCGGGTCCCCGTTCGACGAGTGGTTCATCAGCGAGGCGGTCCACCACCCGCCGGACTGGTACTCCCCGTACGCGACTTTCCCGCGCGTCGGCGCCCCGAGGGCCTCCGCCCGCATCTGCTCCACCAGCGTCTCGTCCAGGTTGCTCAGCCGGGCGACCTGCCCCAGCAGCTCCGATCCCGGGCCACCTGTCTCCTCGGTGACCGCCGTCGCGGCGAACGTCATCGTCCCCATGCGGAATCCTCCTGACATCTTGTTCAACACGGCCCCCGGTCGGGCCGTCGGACTCAGGACACCTCAGTCGTCCGTCAGGCCCCAGACCAACGGCGTTGCTGCCCGTTGCCGCCGGTTGCGGTGGGTTGCGGTCCGGGCTGGGCGCCCTTCCCCGGCCCGTCCGCAGCCGGAAGACTGGTGGCCCGTGTGCTCCGAAGGGAACCGCCGTGACCGTGGACACCGCCGCCGCCCTGCACCCGCTCGCCTACCTGCTGTGGAAGCGCGGGATGACGAACGAGGCGTACCTGTTCCGGGTGGCCGAGCAGCACCGGCGGATGGGGTACGGGCAGATGGGGTACCGCAAGGAGAAGGCGTCCCGTTGGGTCAGCGGCGAGCACGCCCCCACTCTCCGCACCCAGTTCGCCATGGCGGCGCTGGAGAAGATCTCTCCCGAAGCCGTTCTGGCCCACGGCTGGCCGGGCTGGCTCTTACTCGCCGTACCCGACGACCACCCCGTATTCACCGCCCCGTGGACCACCACGGCGACCGTGCACGCACTGGAGATCGCAGGAGGTCCGGTGGACCGCAGGAAGTTCTTGATCACCACATCCGTCACCCTCGGCAGCACCATCACCCAGTGGTCCGGCGCCGTCCCCGCCGGTGCCGCAACCACCGGCGGCCGCCGTATCGACCACAGCGTCCCCGACCGCTTCGAACGCCGACTGGACGACCTGCGCCACCTGGACGACCACATGGGATCTGGGGACGTCTACGAGGCGGCCCGGACGGAAGTGCGGCTCATCACCAGCACCCTCAAGAACGCCTCGTGCACAGAGGACGTCCGCCGCCGTCTCCTCGGCGCGGCGGCCGAGGCGTCGCGCTCAGCCGGGTGGACCGCCTATGACAGTGGCCAGATCGCGGCCGCCGAGCGCCACTACGTCACCGCCCTGCGGTCCGCAGCCAGCGCCGCAGATCCGGTGGTCGGCGCGAACACGCTGGCATTCTGGGCGATCCAGCAGTACTCGACCGGCAACCCGCGCGGCGCGATCGACCTCGTTGAAGCCGCTCTGACCCAGGCTCCGAGGATCGGTTCCGCCCGTATGACCGCCATGCTGCACGCCCGGGCCTGTCGGGCTCACGCGCGCGCCGGCGACGCCCGCGCCGCAGCCCGCTCCGCGAACGCCGCTCTCGATACCTACGCCCACGCCGGCGCCATCGCCGACGACCCGTCGTGCGTCTACTGGTTCAACCTGGGGGAGACCTACCAACTCCTCGGCAGTTCGGCTCTCAACCTCGGTGACCCGAAACAGGCGCTCCGCCACTTCCGGGACGCTTCCACCGCTCACAGTGCGGAGGGTGAGGCGTACAACGGCGACGACTTCCCGCGCGGACACGCCATTTACCTCGCACGCCTTGCTGAGGCTCATCTCGCCCTCGGAGACGTCGATGCCGCCGTCGATACCGCCCACACCGCCGTCTCCCGGATGGGAGGTGTCACCTCTGCGCGTGGCAGCAGCACCTTGGACGACCTCCGGTTGAAACTCAGCCGTCGCCGGGGCGTACCTGCCGTCGCCAACTTCCTGAACTACACCGCCGCCGACCATTAGGCGGCGGCGCTCATAGCCGCCGTGTTCTGACCTTCTCCTCTCGAAGGCCGCCGGGCCCCCCCTTCCGGCGGCCTTTCGTTGTGTCGACGAAACGAGGGGTGTCGCCCCCATGGAGTTGCTCTTGGGTCGACACAACAGCAAGGCCCGGAGCCGCTTGGCTCCGGGCCGGACCGCTGGAAGGGATGTTCAGGATGCGGGCGGTGCGGCCTTCGCGTAGGCGGCGTCGACGTCCGCCCCGGTCCCGGCGAACTGGTACTTCTCCCAGGCGCTTTGGCGGGTGACACCGAGCGCGTCGGCGACCTTCTGCCAGGACAACGAGAGGTGCCGGGAGTGGGCCACGGTGGCCACCCGCAGCGGCTCGATCTTCTGCTCCAGTTCGCGCAGCGCGGTCAGGGCGGCGAGGGGCTGCTCCTGGGTCAGCGCGTACAGCCGACTCATCAGGTCGGCCATCTCGTCGGCGACGTCCACCGGGTACATCGCTGCGGTCACCGTGGCGATGTGCTGTTCCCAGTCGGCCTTGACCGCGGCTGCTGTCGACGCGGGGTCGCCGTCCACCGCGCGGGCCTCGCCGTGCCAGACGCACTGGCATTCGGCGCGCAGTGCGGTCGGCTCGCCGGGGTGCAGGTCGAAGGTGACCAACCCGGTTTCGCCCCAGGAGTCCCACTCCTGCCAGGCGTGCCCGTTCCAGACCCTCCCGTCCGGCGTCCCGCTCTCATCCAGGGCCCGCGCCAGGCCCTCGTGCTCCCGGCGTCCGTCACGGTCGTCGTCCCACATCGCGCTTCCTCCTCCTTCGACGGGCAAACGAGTGTCAGGCTAACCTGACATTCACTCGCTTGTCAGGCGACCCTGACGAGAGGTGGCACGCTGCGCGTTGCCTGGACGTGTTTCATAGGTGGTCCCTGTTTCAACACCGGGCGCCGACGGTGTCGCCGCAGGTCGATTTGTTTCACAGGTCGTTTCTTTCCTCTTGACCGGTGAAACGCACTTCTGAAACGATCCGAGCGTGATCACCGATACGTACCGGCTCGTCGAGTCGCACGCCTGCCCGATGTCCACCTGTCAGGCCCCGGCGGGCTCGCCCTGCCGCACTACCTCCGGCAAGGTTGCGCTCAAGTACCACACCGCGCGCTTCCAGCTCGTCCCCGCACTCCGCTCCGAACTGCACGTCGCCACCCCGGCCGTACGCCATCCCGGCTCCGTCTGGACGGCCCTGCCGGTGCAGAAGGTCGCGCCGCCAGCTGTGCCGATGGAGGTCCGGATCGCGTACGCCCGCGTCTCGACCCGGACGCAGGAGATCCAGTCTCAGGTCGACGCCCTCGAAGCCTCCGGCGTGCACCGGCTGTTCCAGGAACAGATCAGCACCCGCGTGCGGGAACGCCCTGAGATGAAGGCGGCCCTGGCGGCGGCCCGCGAGTACCGCTCGCTGGGGGCGAAGGTCACGCTCGTGGTGCACGAGATGAAGCGCCTGGGCCGCGGCGCCCTGGAACTGCTGAAGGCCGCCGAGGAACTGCGGGACGCCGAGATCGAGCTGGAGTTCCTCACTGGCCCCCTCGCAGGGAAGCACGACCCGTCCGGCCACGGGGCCGCCCTGTTCGCCTTCTTCGCTGCCATGGCCGAGTCCGAGCGCGACTACATCCGCGACAAGACCCTCGAAGGGCAGGAGACCGCCCGCAAGAGCGGCAAGGCCATCGGCGGCGTCAAGGTCTCCGACGACGACATGCTCGCCACCGCCCTCCGACTGCGCGACCAGGAACACCTGTCCCTGCGCGAGATCGCATCCCGCCTCGTCACCCGCACCGGCAAGAAGCGGGGCCAGCACCCCTCTCCGGCCACCGTCATGCGAATGCTGCGCGAGCATGACGAAGTGACCGCACTACCGTCTACATCGACCCACTGAGAAGGCGGACGGTTCTTTGAACACTGCTATGACCGGCCCGCCCTTGGGGAAGGAACCCGTGCGTGAACGTCATTGAGTCGATTCTCTACAGCCCTTGGTACGTCGGCGTCGTCTTCGCCGCGACCGTCATCGCTGCCGTCCGCCAGGTCCGCGCCGCCCGCACCACCGAAGTTCTCTACCCACTCCTGATCAGCACGCTCCTTATGGCGGTGTTGCCGCTGGGCTGGGCCGCAATCCTGCACGGCGCCCATGGTGGCGACGGAGTGAGCGCCGTGTGGGAATCCTGGTGGATCGGCGCCCTGATCGGTGTGGTGTTCGGCGCGGGCCTGGGCGTGTCCGGCTCCGCGCTCGCCGCGATGCGCCGCCGTACAAACCGGCGGCCGGAGGGGGAGCGGGCCTGATCGCCGGGGGCCCGGATCGCCGAGGTTGGCGACCGGGCCCCTTGTTGCTGCCGGAGGGGGTCAGCGCTGTGTCGGCTTGTTCTGCTGCTGCGGCTCGGCGCCGCCACGGCGTAGGTGCCCCGCCTGTTCCGCGGCGGCGCCCGACTTCTTCTTCGCGGAGCCGCTCGGCTTCTTCGCTGTGCCCCGCGTGGTCGACTTGCCCCGGGCGGCCGCCGTGGAGACGCGCGTGCCCCGCCCGTCCTTGGCGCCGGGGAGAGGCCGGGCCAGTGCCTCACCGATCTGGCGCATCGCCGGGATGTCCACCGTCGTGGACGCAGTGTCCCGTGACGCCGGCGGCGGCCCGCTCCGGCCCCCGCCGGGGGAGCTGTAGGCAGAGGCGGCGTCCGCTACGTCCCGCAGTGCATCGGCAGCCGGAGCGTCGGACCCCTTCTCCTCACCCCGTCGCCGGAGGCGGTCGGCCGCCGACTGTGCCCATCCGGCGACCTTCTCGCAGACCTTGATCGAGACCTTGCGGAAGAACTCGCCGACGCGGCTGTCCCCCATCAGCCGGTCGAAGTGCTCCCCGGCCCGTTCCCGCATGACGCGGACCAGGTGGCCGACCGCGCCGCGCACCGTCTGGATCTTCTGCCACTCCGGGAAGTCCTGGAGCGTGGCGGCGTGCGCATCGGCCTGCTGGAGGGCTTCGTTGACGGCGGAAGCCTGCTGTGCGGCAGGCGCGGCCGCCGCCGCTTCCGTCACCCCCTCCGTGGCGGTGTCCACCAGGCCCGGAGCGGCGGACGGTTCCGCCGGCGGGGGAGGGGCTACGGCCTCGTTGAATGCCTGCTGCAACACGGTGAGGTCGGCGTCGAGGTCGGCGAACAGGTCCTGCGCGGTGCCGTTCTCCGGCGGCACATGCTCGTTCCAGGCGTCCATCACCGCTGCCTGGAACTCTGCGCGGACGTCCATCGGTCCGGCCGGAGGCTCCGTCGCCGCGGTGTCCGTCGGGGAGGCGTCCGTACCGGTCCACAGCGGCAACTCGCCGGGCTCAGGCGCGGCAGGCTCCGGCTGATGATCGGCGGCCCGGAGGGCGTCTTCCAGCGCCTGGCGGATGCCGTCGACGGCGGCGTCGAGAGTCGGCCCGTCACCCTCGGGGGCTGCTGCACCCTCCGGCTTCTCCGGGCCGGGGACGTCTGCGGTCGCCCCTGCCGGAGTCCCCGACGCGTCTTCCCGGGCCGGGTCGGTGCTCTGTGAGTCCGGGACTCCGGGACTGCCGGACTCTGTGGCTTCCTGCTGTGGCCCGCCGTCCGCCGCCACGGCGCTCTCCTCGTCGACGTCGGCCGACCGCTGAGCCAGCCACTCGCTCCACCGAAGCGGCCCCTCGTACCGCTCGTACTCGTCCTCCAGGCCCCGCACTTCGAGAGCCTCTTGCCGGTCCTCCGCGTCCAGCTGCTGCCACTCGCGGTAGGCCGCAGCGGCCCCTTCATCGCGAGGCGGGCGCCCGGCCCGGTAGTCGGCGAGGTAGCCCCGGCTGAGCGCGGCCGCGGCCGCCGCCTCTTCGGCCCGGGCGACCTCCTGCTCGGCCTGGACCGCTGCCAACGTGGCCCGCACCTGGTCCTGCATGCGTCGCGAGTCGTACAGCAGATGGGCCAGCGGGAAGGCCAGCTCGCGGCGCTCCGGGTGGCCGGGGTCGGTCGGTAGTGCGCCGCCCCAGTTGTTGACCGCCCCCTGGACGCCGTCGAGGAACTGCGTCATCTGCTGCGATCCGTGGGCGCCGGAGACCGCGGCCGCCAGGCCGTCGAGGTTGCCGACCAGCTCCCGGAAGCGCTCGTTCTGCTCGAAGTCGGGGTAAGCCCGGGCGGCCGCACCGGCCACCGCGTCGCGATGCCGCACGGCACCGTCGCGCAGGGCGGCCCGCAGTACGTCCACCCGCTGCCGGGTCTCGTCACCAACGGCCGCGCCGGGCGGCGGACCGTACGGAGCGCCGGTGAACGCGGAGTGCATGACGGCCGCGTGCGCTGCCGCGTCCTCCGGTGCATCGGCCAGGTAAGAGACGTGGTCGGTGGGCAGCTGCGCGAACCATCCGCCCTCGGAGCCCGGGTGGATCGTGGCGATGACGAGATCGCCCCACAGCACGTCTCCGGTGTCGACCGGCTGACCGTCCAGCCCGGACAGGCGCAGCCGGTAACCCGGGTCCCTGGCGAGCGTGGCGGTCTCGAAGTAGCGCTGGGGTGCGGGCGGCTCCTCGGTGATCGGCTCGTCCGGCGCCGGCGCGTCGGTGGTCTCCGGGATCGGCGGGGTGGTCATGGTCGGTTCCTCCGAAGCGTCGTCGCCGGGGGCGTCCTCGCTCGCCGGGGTCGGGGCCGGGTCCGGCTCCAGCGGCGTGGCCGCTGTGCCGGGCTCCGGCGTCTGCTCGTCGCCGTCCGCCGTCGGGGGGCGGTCCTGCTCGAGGAACGACGCTTCGCGCCGTGCCTCGTGCATCCCCTCATCCGGGACTGCGACTGCGGGTTCCTGGGGGTTCGGCGCGCTATCTGGCGCCGGATCGACGTCCGCCACGGTCTCCTCCGGGGCGCCGTCCGTCACGGTGTCCTCCGGATCGACGGCGGCCGGCGGCTCCTGCGTTTCCTGGAGGTCCGGCGCCGGGCTGTCGTCCGTGACGCTGTCCGTCTCGGTGTCCGCCGTGGTCTGTGCGTCCGTAGACGGCTCCGCAGGACCGGGGTCGGCGGCCGGTTCGCCGGGGCCCGGCTCGGTGCTTTCCTCCGGGGTCTCCGACTCGTCGTCGACGTCCACGGGCCCTTGCTCGCCGGGCCCTGTCTCGGCGGCCGCGCTCTCCAGGTCGGCGGCACCCTGTTCTGCGGAGTTCATGGCGAGGGCGGCCAGCTCCGCCTCGAAGGCCTCCACCGTCGCCTGCGAGCGGGAGGCCAGGAGGTCGGCGGCCTCCCGTACCTCTCCCAGCGGACCGCGCAGGTCCTCGCCGACCACGGGCTCCAGGGCTCCGCTCCAGACCGCCACCGTGTGGACCTGACGCACCAGGTCGTCCGGCGAGCCTGCCGGGCCGTCGCGCAGGGACTGCCCGGCGTCCCGGTACGCCGCCGCCAGTTGGGCGACGGGGTTGGTCGGGTTCCCGGTGCCGTCGGGCCGCTGCTGCCGGTCGGCGTCGTAGTAGCGCTGGACCGCGGGCAGTGCGTCCCACCGTGCGAACGCCGCGCCCAGCCGGTCGATGTCCGCCTGCGCTTCCTCGTCGGTGGTGTACGGCTCAGCGGGATCGAGCGGCGGCACGTCCACGTCCAGGAGCACCACGTCCAGCTCCGGCAGTTCAGCGGCGGCCGGTGCCTCAGCGGTTTCGGTCTGCGTGGCGTCGTCCAGCGTCGGCGTCACCACGGCTGCGAGGGGCTGCGGAGCCGCATCCTCTGTCGACGTCTCCGAGTGGTGCGCCTGAGCCAGTGCCTCGCCGATGGGGACGCGGTCGGCGTACGTGGTGACATCGGCGCGCTCGGTCCAGCTGCACACACACCACGCCTCGACCCACTCCTGGGTCGGTCCGCCGAAGGTGACGGCCGTCGCGTGCTGCACCCCGTCAGCAACCGCTGTGGCGTGGAGGCGGAGTCGGTCGAGCATCGGCGCCCATGCGGACATGTAGCTGTCGACGGCGGTGCAGGACGCGATCAAGGTCCCCGCCTGGTCCTCGATCAGGAGCGGCGCTAGGTCGTTGGTCGCGTCGCGGCCTCGCCACTCCCGGCGGACCGTGTACGGGACGCCGGTCTCGGCGGTGATCGTCCACGAGCCGTCGGGGTGGTACTGGATCGCCTCCGACTCCCCAACCTCCGGCAGCAGCCACAGTCCGGCGTCATAGTGCATGCGGCGGGCGACGGTGAACCCGTCGGCCAGGTTCCCGCCAGCCTTGGCCGCATGCTCAGCGACGGCCGCCAGGGCCGCGCTCTCGCCCTCGCCGGAACCGATGCTGATCACGTCCCACCGGCCCGACGGCTCTACGCCGTGCCACCACGCCTGCCACATGATCCCCCGCGCGCCCCTGCCCTGGGCATCGTGGGAGATCTCGTACTCGCCGACGGTCAGCCCGGGGCCCGCGACGGCGAACTGATACGAGGACGGCTCGCCGTTGCGGACCCGCGGGCTGACGGTCAGCGCATTGACGTCGACGACCTCGGGCGCCGCCTCCGCGACAGGCTCCGGCACCGCGGCGCCGCCCTCCGCCCCCCAGCCGGCGAGTCCGAGGATCGCGACGGCCATGCGGTCGGTCTCGTTCGCCGCATCCATGTGGGTCGCGCCACGCCGGGCGACCAGCGCGGCCCGGTCCTGGCGGGCAGCGAACGCCTCATCAGCCGCCCGCTTCTGTGCCCTCGTGTCCCCGCCCGCGGCCTTCACCTCTGCTCGCGCTTCACGCTTGGCGCGGTCGTCACCGGCTTCGCACGCCTCGGTGAGGATCTGACTCGTCAGAGCCTGGGCGGGCCACGGGGCGGTCTCTCCGGCCTCCAGCGCGGTCGACAGCATCTGTCCGGCAAGCTCGGCGATTCGGTCGGGCCACTGGTTCCAGTGCAGGTTGACCACCTTCGGGTCACCCTTGGCCAGGTCCTGAACGAGGCTCTGAACGTCGTGGTGTTCGATCTGCCGGTTCTCGTCGTTCAGGAGCCGGTGAGACAGGCACTGCGCGCACACGGTGTAGCAGCCAAGTTCGCTGCCCTGATCAGTGTCGACGGCGACCGTGTACCGGGCACCCGAGCGCTTCGCGCTGCACTTTCCGACGTACGGCTGCGACGCGTCGCAGTACGCGTCCGGGGTGTCGGCCATGTCGTCCGTGAGCTGGGCCACGACGCGTAGCCGCCCGTTCGGAATGGCGTCCTGGGCTGAGTGCCAGATCTTCCACTCGGCGACGTACTGCCGGTTATCCGGGCCCCTCCGGGACCAGTCCTCACCGGTGTGGCCCTGCGCGCCGTTCGGGTCGGTCAGGTGCTCCCAGCCCCACCGGCACGACGCGATAAGGCCGATGCGGCCGAACCGGCTGACCAGGTACACGCCCTCTTCGAGCTGGACGCGGTCCGTGACCGTCTCGAACTGGGGGGCCTGCGCCGTCAGGTGCCCGTACTGGGCCCACAGGGAAGCGAATCTAGTACGGGTCGCCGAGTCCTCACGGATACGCGCCAGCACGGCGGGAAGGGGCCGGTCTTCGATGTTCACGGCCCACCAGTAGGAGCCGTCAGCGTCGTGCCCGGCCTCCCACTGGTCCTCATCCGGACGGGCGTGCGGCACATGGCGTAGCCGGAACGCGTGCCCGGCCGCCGTTGTCAGAATCCAGCCCGCCGCCGGTTCGCTCCAGTCGGTGAACGACACGGGGGCGATCGTCTCGCCCTCGATGAGCGCCGCCCGAAGCTGCACCCCTCGCCCGTCCTCCGGGACGGCACCGTTGTCCGTGGCCGTGTCAGGCCCGGTCTGCTCGTCCGGTGCGTCCGGGGGCAGGTCGCCGAACAAACCGAGCTGTTCCGTCTCGTCTGTGCTCCGGGAGACCACGCTCCCCCCTTCTTGGGTGCGGTCGGTCGGCTGTTCCGGCGCGGGTCGGTCCTCTTGGCCCGGGCGGGCGGACGTGGTGTCGGTCGCGCTCGCGGTACTCACGTCCGCCGGCGGCGCGGCGGCCGCGCGCTCGGCGAGGTGAGATGCGTCCGCGCGCAGCCGGAAGGCCTGCGCGTCTAGGTGCTGACGCAGCCGGTGCAGGGGCGGGCCGACGTAGCGGTTGAGGAGATCATCATCGGTGGCGACGAACAGTGCCGTCGCGGCAGCCGCTGCGCCCTCCATTGCTGCGGCGTTGGCCCGGTAGGCGTCCACGCCCCGGCCGGTGGGGTCGATTGCCCCGACCGCCACGTCGAGGGCGCGGAGTTCGTCCTGGGGGCCGTCGCCGTTCGGCCACATGCGCCCCGTGGCCTCCGCGACAGCGGCGCCCAGGTCGAAGGTCCGCCGGACGTCGAACACGGCCTGGTCGTGACTGCCGTGTCGGCCGAACAGTGCGGCGACGTCCTGCGTAGGCCGCCGCTCGCGGGGCACGACCGCGACCTCGTCTGTGACGGCCAGCGTGAAGCCGTTGCCGGTGCGAGTGGCCACATCGCGGGTAGAGAACGTCATCATGCTGCCCCGCTGCGAGTTCTGCGCGAAGCGCAGTTCGGTGACGACCTCACCCCGCGTACCACCCTCGGCGATGAGGTCACCCACCCGGATCTGCCCCACGGTGCGAGTCTCCGGCCGCAGTTCGCCGCGATGACCGGTGGGGATGAGCGTCACCCGGTCAGGCAGCAGTGACACGAACACGTCCTCGTCGATGGCGAGTTCTTCGCCGTCTAGGTCGCGGATTACCGAGTCGAGCAGGGTGGCACTGCCCCGATAGTCGCGGAACCCGGGGGAGATCGTCCCGGAGATCTGTACCTGATCGGGCGCGTCCTGCTCCCAAGGGGAGGGCCGTTCGAGGCGGGAGCCGTTCACGACTGCCGTGATCCGGTCTCCGCCCTGGAGCGCCTCGCGGGTGACCTCGTGCGGCACCTGCGTTGCCGTCGCCTGTTCGGCAGGTGCGTCGGTGGACGGTTCGGTGTCGGCCGGCGGGGCCGTGTCGTCGGGGGCCACCGACTCGGGGTCCACGCGAGTCGCCCAGATGCGGCGGGCCATTGCCAGCTCGATGACGTCGGCCGCTGGCACGCTCAGGCGAAGGGTGATGTGGTCGATGCACTCGGGGTCGCCGCCGTTGACCCGGTACAGCTCCTTCTCGTAGTTGTCGTCGATGTGGAGGCTGCACTGGCCGCAGACGCCGTCGCCCGCCAGGGCGAAGTCGTTGTTGCGGTTCTGCGCGTGCAGCGGCTTGTCGGCGCCCTCGCGGGCCTCGCGGGCCACAGACACGCAGAAGGCGACCGCCTCCGCTTGGCTGTCCATCGGGTGGAACTCCCTGACGACCTGGCCGGCGGACTCGACGCGTGGCACGAAGGTCGAGGTCAGGGTCTCGTCGTTCTGGCTCAGCTTCACCACGAACGGGATGCCGTCCGCGGTGACGTCGAAGGCCACCTCTGCGGGACCGAAGCGTGGTCCCATCTCCCCGACCGTCACCGGGATCGGCTCGCGCACCCGGGCCAGCCCGTTTTCGGGCACCCAGTTGGCATACGACGTGACCGGGCGGGCGGGGACCGAGTCCACCTGCGGTAGGTCCTCCAGCGGCAGCTGTACCGCGGGCCCGTCGGCGGGCTGTAGGTCCGCGGCCGCCCCGTTGACGGAGTAGGTGTAGCCGGTGGCCTTCTTCCCGCTCCGGCTCAGCACGTGGTACTCGCCGGTGTGGCCGGTGCGGTCGGTGCTGACGAACCAGGTGTCCCCAGCCGCGCCGGGCGACATCACCTGCCCGGTTACCTGCTGGCCGCTCTGCCCGTCGCGCCAGGTCACCCACGAGCCGATGCCGTACTCCGCTGGGGCCAGGCCCGGGGCGTCTGTTCGTTTGGTCAGCCGTAGGGAGGGCAGCGGCCGGAACGGCTCCAGCCGGTTGTCTCCCTTGTACGTGCGCCGCCACTTGGTCAGCTGTCCGGCCTGTTCGGCGGGAGTCTGCGCCGCCTGCTCGTTCTTGGTCTCGACTTCCGCAGCGAGTTCCCCACGGGGCCGCTGGTACCCGGCCACGATGTCGGGGTGCACATCCTCGGAGGGGACCCGAAGCAGGGTGAACGCCAGCCGCCCGTCCGCGCTGACCAGGCGTTCCCGCCCGTCGTCCCGCGCAGCGGCATCGCCCCGTCCGGCGGGGGGCGCTTCCGGCTGCACCTCTTCCACCGTCATCTGCCCCTGCGGGACGCCGGCGGACTTCTCCGCCTCCGCCTCCGCCTCCGCCTCCGCCTCCGCCTCCGCCTCCGCCTCCGCCTCCGGCGGCGGTGCCGGGACCCGCCCGGGCTGTGCGAGCCCGAACGTCTCGAACAGGTCCGCCGTGCCGTACCCGTCGCTGTCCGCTGCCGGGGCTTCCGCGTCATCGGCGGCGGCCGGGGAGGGTTCCGGCTGAGCGATGCGGTGCTGCCATACGGCGTTCTCGACGAAGTGCCGCGCCCACTCGCCGGAGATGTGCCGACCGTCGCGCATCTCGCCGACGAACGCCCTCTTCTTGGTCTTCTGGTCGAACTTCCGCTCACCGCGGGCGATCAGCAGCCCGTCCGGGTCGTAGACCGTGACCTTGTCCAGTGTGCTGTCGTAGGCGTACGCCTGCCCGTCGTCGGTTTCCCAGGACGACGCGTCCGCAGGGGCGGAGCCAGCCCACCGGCTCTCCGGGTCCCGGCTGCGGACCTGGTCGAGCATTCCGCGCCCGTACGGCGAGCGGAGCCGGTCGATTAGTCCCCCACTCGACCAGTCGAACGGGTCTCCGGTCGCCGCGTCGCGCCACTGGTCCAGGGCCTCCGCCCGCGCGCGGGCCTCCGTGCCGCCCTCCCCGGATTCCAGCATCAGCACCGGCTGCGCGGTTCCCGCGTGGAACACGCCCCACCGGTACCGCCCGGTGTCGGGGTAGTGCATGCGGGCGATGACCAGGGCCTCGCCGATCAGTTCGACCTCGCTGGCCCGCTCCTCCCGCCGCCAGACGGTGGCCCGGCGGTTGGCCGCCTCATCCTTCGTTTCGGCGACTCGGAAGGGGTCGCCCTCCTCAAGCCGCCAGTGGCTCCGTACGTCTTCCGGCGTCCCGAACCGATCCCCCATGCGCTTTCTCCCCGTGCCCCGTGCTCCCGTGGCACGTCAGCAAGCACATGCCACGTCATCCCCACCCGACCCTACCGACCAAGGTCAAAAACCTCGATCCAGAATGCACCGGCACAGTTCGGCGAACGCGGGGGTTTCCGACACGCCGTTTGACGCCGGGCCTTAGCCGGTTTCGCCGTTCTCTGTCGGTGGCGGTGGGTATCGTCTTTTGTGCACGGCCACGCACAAGGCCCAAGCCAGCCTCAGCCCATGACTGGGAGCGATCTGAGGCAAAGGTGCCAGGGCCCGAAAGGGTCCCAGCGCATCAGTGCGAAGAGGAACACCAGTCCGTCTTGACGGACATCCGTATGCCCGCGCAGGTCCACCGAGTTCTCCGCGTGCATCGGGTCATGGGTAACCGCTGCACGCCGACGAGGAGAAGCTCGTGGTCAAGAAGCACGGGAAGAAGACGCGCGCCAAGAAGAAGGCCCAGCGCACCGGAGCTGCGTACAGCTCCGCAGCCGCCGGCACCATCCACACCCACACCCCGCTCCCCGACCTGACCGCCCTGCCGCTCGTACCGCACGGCAGCTGGAGGGTTCTGGATCTCGACCTCGCCGCCCGCCTGGTCGCCGCCTGCCGGGCCGGGTGCCAGTCGTGCCAGCGGACGCTGATCGCGAAGGTCGTGAAGGAGAAGCGGGCGACGCTCGCCGTGCTCGCCGGAGCCGTCTACGGCACGGTCCCCGCCGTGGGGCTCGCCGCATCCGACACGACCCGGCAGTGGGCCCCCCTGGCCCGCACGGCCATGCAGGCCGGGACCGGTGACGAGGCGTTCGCCGCCGTCGACGCGATGGGCGAGGCCGCCGCGGCCGCGCTCCTGGATGACGCGCTCGACCACTGGGCGATGGGTGACGGTCCCGGCCTGGCCGAAGCCGTCCGGAAGGTCGCCGAGGGCGCGTCGCAGCGCGGGACCGCCGACCCGATGGACGCCTTTCGGGCGGCCGGGATCAACGTCGTCACCCTGGATGACCTGGACCTGCCCGACGACGTCGACACCTACCACCTCGCGGAGAACTACGGGGTGTTCGTCGGGCAGACGACGACCCCGGACGGGCAGCCGCTGCCGATGCTCACGCTGTACCCGGAGAGCGAGGGCGCTGGGATCGAGGACCTGGAGGCCCGCACCGACTGGGACCACTGGGGACTGCACGGCATGCCGGACGTGGACCCGTCCTGGCGGCTGCGCGCCACCATCGCCGACCGCTCCCTGAGCGGGCTGGTCCACGTCGACGACGACGGCCAGGACGACATCGAGCTGTGGCGGGCGGCGCAGACCGTGAGCCTGCCCGCGGACTGGTGGGCGCTGCTCGACCGGGCCCAGCACGTCTTGGTGGTCGGCCCCGTCAAGGAAGCCGACCACCAGGCACTCCAGAGCGCGGGCGACGCGGGGGAGCTGCTCGCCGTCATCGCACGAGTGAGCTTCCACTGATGCCCCGCCGTGAGCGCCGCCCCCGCCAGCACCTGCCCGGGATCGCCGACATCCGGATCGCGGCCGACGCGGCCACCGTCGCCCTGGTGGTCGAAGTCCTCGCCCGGGAGTTCAACATCACCGACCCCGAGCCGTACGACAGCGGATACAGCTACCTCCGACTCGACGCTGGCAACACCTCGGCGGACCCGAACGACAGCTGACCGCGCCTCATTCCCGGTCGGAAAACAGGAACTTGCCCAGGCCGGGGAACCCATCCCCGGTGCCGTCCGGCGCGCACGCACCCGCACCACGGGAGCGCTGACCGCGCCGGTCGGTGCCGGGGGAGCGGGGGTCTGGGGGCCGGCGAAGGCCCCCCAGCACCCACCCGCCCCGGCCTACGACTCTTTGACCAGAAGACAGGACGACCCCTTGACCCACCCTGACGAGTGCAAGGTGAACCTCTCCCAGATCGCCCGTATGGCTGGAGTCGGCCGCGCGGCCGTTGCCAACTGGCGACGCCGCCACGGCGGACTCGAAGCCGTCGGCGGCACGGACGAGAGCCCCCTCTTCCTCCGCGCGGCCGCCGAGCAGTGGCTCCGCGACCTGGACAAGCTCCCCGAGCCCGGCCCGGCCGGGACCCTGCCGCCCGCCACCGTGACCTTCGCCGGAGGCCCGACCATCACCGTGTACGGCCCCGAGCTGCACAGTCCCGCGCTACCGGGGAGCGGCGCCGCGCACGAGGAGGAGTTCGGCGGCTACATCGAGCCCGACCGGCCTGCCGGTATCCCCTGGCCCACCGCCTGCGCCCGGATCGAGCAGCCGGGCCACGCGCCGTACGAGGTGACGGACGCCCACGTTGACATCAGCGGCTGGGGCGGCCGCGTGGACTACCTCAAGCTCATCTGGCCCGCCGACCGGCGCCGGGCCCTGCCCACCACGACCGAGACCACGGAGGCACAGGCATGACGGACACCACGACTGAGACCACGGCGACCACCGGAACCGAGACCACCGCAGTGGTCCCGCCGCAGCAGGAGCCGTATGTGCCGGAGGCCCTGGGGGCGACCCGGATCGCGCTGCTGCTCGCCGAGCACACCGGCGAGCCGGTTACCGCCGCCGACGTCGCCGAACTCGTCGCCCAAGAGCAGCTGGTTGCCTGCGACGAGTACAAGGGCTGGCCGATGTACTCCACGGCCGCCGCGCGCGAACTCGACGTCGACCTGGTGCGCTCCGTGGCCGGCGAGCGGGTGGCATGGGAGGCGGCGAGCCTGCCCCGGGACGCGGCCGCCGCCCGGATCGGCTGGCACTGGAGCGACCTGGTGCGCATGGGGGAGGAGGGCCGCATCACGACCGGCCGCGGCGGCCGGTACCTGCTCACCGACCTGGACAAGATGGCCGCCGAGGCCGACGGCGAGCAGTACGTCACCGCGCAGGCCGCCGCCACGGACGTGCTGGAGATCCGGGCGAGCGACTGGAAGTACGTCGAAGCCGCCGGATGGATCAGCCCCGCGCACATGTACGAAAAGGAGGTCGGCCGCCACCGGACGGTCACCGTCGCCCTCTACCGGCTCGGTGACGTCCGCGCGCTGCGGGACCTGCCCGGCGTCGACTGGGAGGCCACCCGCGGCCTGCCGAAGGGTGCACCGTCCCCGCTGCGCGAGTACGCCAAGCTCGCCCCGACCCGGGCCGCCGCCGTCCGCGGCTTCGCGCAGGGCCTCGCCGACCGGCACGGGATCACCGTCTGGGCCTGGAACAGCCCCTACTCCGGCTGCTGGGAGCTGGACTGGGAGCGGATCGAGGACCTGCCCGGCGAGGCCACCGTGCGCCAGGAGCTGGCCGACGATCCGGAGGCGGGCGCCTACGCCGCCGAGATCGAGCTGTGCCCGGCGTGGGGCGAGATCACACGGGAGGCCCGGGACCTGCTGGAGCCGGGCCGTGCGGTCGTGCTCGATACCGAGACCACCGACCTGGTCGGCCGTATCGTCGAGATCGCCGTGATCGACGCGGCCACCGGCAAGAAGCTGATGGACACCCTGGTCAACCCCGGAGATGTCGAGATCAGCGACGGAGCCCGCTGGGTGCACGGCATCACGGACGAGATGCTCGCCGACAAACGGCCGTTCGAGAAGGTGCTCCCCCGGCTCCGCAAGGTCACCAAGGGCCGGACGATCCTCGCCTACAACTCCGAGTTCGACAGGTCCACCGTCCTCCGCGACATCGCGCGGGCCGGGAAGAAGCCGATGCACCTGGAGCCGTCGACCGGCTGGTACTGCCTGATGGAGGCGTACGCCCAGTGGCTCGGTTCCCACCGGTGGCTCCGGCTCGGTGGGAGCCACCGCGCCGCCGGCGACTGTGAGGCCGCCCGGCAGGTGCTGATCGAGATCTCGAAGGGGCGGGGCGCCGAGTTCACCCCGACGCCGCCCGCCCCGGGCGACCCGGTCAGCGGCCCGCCCTCCGGCACGATCCTCTCCGCCACTGTCGTACCGCACGCCTGACCCAGCGCGCGCCCGCCGGACATGCGGACGCTCCATCTCGAATCACAGACTGCCGGAGTCACAGACTCCGGCAGTCTGCGTTTGGGTCCGCTGGAGCGCCCGGTGGGCGAATGCCAGGCCGGGCGGTGACGTCGGCGGTTCCGCTACGACGAGGCGCCGGGCGGCTGCCAGACTGCCAAAGTCACAGACTCCGGGGATGCCGGAGTCACAGAGTCACGGACCGAGAAAGGAGAGGCCCATGTCGCAGCGCAGGAACAAACGTGTAGCCGCCGGCAGCAACAAGGGTGGCGTCGGCAAGACCGGCTGGGTGGAGATGGTCGCTGCCGCGCTCGCCGAGATGAAGCGCAAGGTCCTGGTGGTCGACGTCGACCCGCAGGCGAACCTCTCGCGCAGGATGGGGCGCCCCTACCGCAAGGAACAGCCGATCGTCACGGTCTCCGAGGTCGTGAAGTCCGGCGAGGCCGGTTGCGCCGTCGACGCGATCGTCCCCTGTGGATGGGGCGGCATCTACGCCGAACAGATCGACATCATCCCCAGTCGGTTCGACTTGGACAACCGCATCTCCGAGGCCGCAGTGATCGGCTCACGTCAGCGCCTAGCCCGCGCCCTTGAAGGCGTCGACGACGGCTACGACTTCACTCTGTTCGACTGTCAGCCCTCCCTGGGTCACCTCACCCAGCTCGCCCTGGCGGCATCCGACTACGCCGTCGCCCTGGTCGAGCCGGAGTACGACGGTGTCGATGGTGCGGTCCGCTTCCGCGACTTCATCAACGACGAGATCAACCGCATGGAGATGGGAAACCTGGATCTCCAGTTCGCGGCCGCCATTCCCTCACTGGTCGACGGCCGCCTTGCCGGGCACTCCCACCACCTTGGAACGCTCCCGGGCATCTTCGGCGAGGGGATGGTCTGGGAGCCGATCCCGCTCCGGTCCGTGGTGAAGGACGCCGCCGACGAGGCTCAGCCGCTCTCTGCCCAGGGCGGCCGTGCAACCGAGATGCGTGAGGTCTACAAGGCTTCCGCAGAGCGCATGATCAAGGAGTTCGTGTGACACCGCCAAGGCCCCGGTCCGTGGTCTCCCCCGATTCCGGCATAGGGACAGGACGCAAGCCGCTGACGCCCACTGTCGAGCCCATCCTCGGAGAGGGTGAGCAGGGTGCCGGGTCCGGGACCGCCGGGGCGTCGGAGCCGCACCGCTCCGGCGACCCGAAGTGGGCGACGCTGGAGCGCAAGGAGGCCCGACTGCGGTCCGACCAGCTCACGGACCTCGCCGACCTTCGGCGACACTTGGGCGCCCACCGTCGGGACCGCTCGGAGATCATCACCGACAACACCTTGATCCGAGTCGCCGTCGACCTGCTGTTGCAGGGGCACGCCCACCGACTCCACGGCGACACGGAAGAGGCCCTGTTGGCCTCTGTGTTGCCACGGCGCCGGGTCGTCGCCGCGGCGGAGGCGGAGGAGCCCGGCCCGGCGAAGGCCGGAGAGGCCGGTTCGGGGAAGGCGCGACGGGCCAGTGCGGGGAAGGTCGAGCGCAGGCAGGCTCCGTAAGTCCGG
The DNA here is from genome assembly GCF_040681655.1 of Streptomyces sp. NPDC051662. Taxonomy (NCBI): domain Bacteria; kingdom Bacillati; phylum Actinomycetota; class Actinomycetes; order Kitasatosporales; family Streptomycetaceae; genus Streptomyces; species Streptomyces sp. NPDC051662. Next base: position 65,507 of record NZ_JBFAZD010000033.1, on the reverse strand, counting down.
CACTCCCGGAGTCTGTAATTCGGCCAACGGGCGCGGTTCTCGCCAACCGCGCCCGTTCGTTGTCTCGGCACAACGGAATCCCGCTAGGCTGCCGTCGTTCGTTGTTCTGGCACAACGGGAGGAATGCGCGTGGACAACGTCGACATGATGGCCGAGCAGATCGCCGATCTAGTCCGGCGGGCGACCGCCGAGGAGACGACCCCGGCCGAGCGTGTGCAGCTGCTCGCCCAGGCGGTCGGTCTCGCGGTCGACCCGCTGCACCAGCTCGAACTGATGATGCTCGTCGCCGACACGGCGGGACGGGCCGCGCACGACGCCGCCGGCCGCGCCGTGCGCGGCGAGGGCCGCCCGGGGGGCAAGGCGGCGACCTGGGCGGAGATCGGCGGTGCGGCCGACCTGTCGAAGGACACCGCCTTCCGGCAGTTCCACGGCGGCGACGCGCTGTCGTGGTCCCCGGCGGCCCGCGGTGTCCGGCAGGCCGTACGGCGGCCCGCTTCCGGGGAGGCCCGCTGATGCCCGTCGACCGGAGCCTCACGGGCCCTGAACTGCTGCGCGCGGCCGCCGCCGAGGCGTGCTCGTGGGGGGAGGAGATCTCCGAGGCCCGCGGCCGCCAGGTGCGATGGGTGGCGGGCGAGTACGGCCGGGCCCTCGCCCGCGCCGACCACCCGCTCGACAACGAGGCCGAAGCCCGCGCCCTGTTCCGTCGGGCCGCCGTCGACGCCTACCTGGACCTCGCCGCCCGCGGCGAGCTGCGGGCCCGCGCGGCGGACAAGAAGAGGGCGAGCACCGACAACTCGCGGCAGACCCGGATCGAGGTCCTGGCGCTGCTCGCGAAGGCGGCCGGGGTGTACGCCGACCTGCCCCCGCAGCCCGACCCCGCACGCAAGCAGCCCGTGCCCAAGAGGGCCCGCTCCCTGCTGCGGACCTCCCTGGAGGAGATCGCCGACCGGGGCGACGCCCTGCCCGGGCAGATCCGGATGCTCGCCATCGGCGCGACGGCCGTCGACACCGGCGCCCGCTCCGGCGAGCTGTGCGCGTGCCGGATCGAGGACCTCGCCCCGTCGCTCGAAGAGATTCGGATCGTGCGCAGGCCGCAGGGATGGGGCAAGGAGGAGGCGTACGTCGAGCTGATCGCCCTGTCCGGGCTGTCCCGGACCGCGCTGCGCCGGTGGCTCGTCGAGCGGCACACGCTCATGGAGCGGGTCGGGGGCACCGCCGTGGCGCTGTGGGTGGGGCTGCGCGCCAACCACCGCGGCGACTTCACGGTCCCGCCCGGCACTCCCCTGGAACCACGTGGCCTGTTCCGGGCCTGGACCCGGGCCGTCGACCAGACCAACCAGCAGATGGCCGGCGAGCCCTCGTGGGTGCCGCTACCCACCCGCATGGAACAGCTCCGCCGCGGCGTCAGCCCGAAGGTGTCCCCCGCTCCCCGGCAGCCGGACGCCGAACAGGCCGTCGCCCTCCTGGACGACGTCGCCGAGTGCGGCCGCACCCTCGCCCAGGTGCGGCGCTCCGGTGAACCGGACACCACCGCAGAACTCGAAGCGCGCCTCGCCTGCCGCAAGGCGGGACGGGCGGCGTGGGCCGAGGGGATCGAGCACATGATGCAGCTGTCCGCACTCACCGAGGCGGGCCTGACCGACACTGCGGACCTGACCGCCGCCGGATGGGAGCCCGCCCTGCTCAAGGCGATCGAGCGTGCGGCGGGATGGGGCCGTCCCTCCAAGGCCAAAGCCGTCTGACCAGCTCCCGCGCCAGGTGAGTCCCGGAGTCTGTGACTCCGGGACTCACGCATTTCGGCGCCGGGAAGAGGCCGGGCGCATCCGACTCGTTAGGCCGTTCGTTGCACTTCATGCAGGCCGGGCGATCTCGCCGGGCGCGAGGCGAGAGGAAACCGAACATGACCACCATCGACCCGGCCGCCGAGCTGAAAGCGCGCATCGCGGAGATCGAGGAACGGTTCGCCGTCGAATCGGCGGACGCCACGGTGACCGTACGGCGCGACGACGGGCTGTACCGGCTGTCTCCGCCGGGTAGTTCCGGCCCCACCAAAACGGTGAGAAGTGGCTCCGCCGGGTGTTCGACCGCCGGGCCTGTGGGTGGTCCACGCACAAGCGCAGCCAGCGAGAAGAGGCCGTCAGGGGCCCGGGTGATCGGTCGTCCGCCCGTTCGAGGGGTGGGGCCAGAATTTCCCGTTCCCCCGGGGCCGACAAACCCCGTTCAAGACAACCGGCACCTGGAGATCCAGATGCCGAAGTCAACCGCCTACTGGTGCGAGGTGATGACCTGGCCCGGCGCCCTCGCGATCACCGGGCACACCGGCACTTACGTCTTCCGCCGCGACGACGACATGCTCGACTTCTTCCGCACCTGCATGGGCACCGGGACCACATGGATGGTGGACACCCGCTACTGGGCGGAGAAGGTCCAGCCCCACGGGGAGCGGGACGTCCAGGCGTACGCCGAGGGTCGGGTGCGGGCCTACATCAAGCAGGCCGCCGAGGAGGCAGAGGCCGGTCACCCCGGGCTCGCCGACGAGGTCGAGGAGGAGCTGTTCTCCCGCTACAGCAGCGCTGACCTGGAAACCGAGGCGGGCGCGAAGGCCGCGCTGGCCGCGTTCGAGTTCGAGGGCTTCCGCTTCGACACCACCGGGTGGGAGTTCACCGAATACGACTACTGGTTCATCTACACCTGCCAGGTCATCGCCTGGACCGTGGCCCAGTACGACGCGCGCGTCCCGGTCCCTGCCTGACCGTGCCCCGGTCCGCGAGGCGGACGTGGAGAAGCCCCCGGCGGCGCTCGGTGCAGGAGCAACCGCCGGGGGCTTCGTACGTCGCCCGGGCCCACGGGGGGAGGCGCCGGGAGACGGCTCAGGGGGCTGCGGCCGCCGACCCGTCGGCGGGCACAGCGGCTTCGAGCCGGTCCAGCCGCTCATACAGCGAGCGGATCAGCCGGGCCCGGTTCTGCACCCGGTGCAGACTCGTGCACGGCTGCGACAGGCGGCCGTCGGCCTCTTGCAGGATCAGTTCGGCGAACAGCCGGCGGCCGTCGTCGTCGGGGAGCCGGTCCGCGCAGACGCGCACCTCGTCGGCGACCACCCGCGCCGCCCCGGCGAGCAGCGCGCCGACCCGAACGACGTCGTCGGCCGGTACGTCCAGCGGTGAGGACCACGCCAGCGCCGTGCGCACGGCCTGCTCGTGCACGGTCCGGTCGGGCGGAAGTTCCGCAGCGAGGCGGCCCTCCGGGTCGTGCAGGACGTCGAACGTGCTCATGAGAGGTCCGCCTTCGGCTGGTCGGCGCGGGCGAGGATGCGCAGGTGGTGGGTGAGCCGGTCGGGCCGTACCAGTACCGGGGAGCTGTCCCGGGGCGGGCTGACCCAGTGCGCCGTCGGGGTGCCGTGCGCGGTGTCCGGCACCAGGAGCTGGTAGCCGTCGGAAAGCACGCGCACTCCGGGCAGGCCCGCGGCCGTGCCGCCGGTGCCCGGCGGCACCATCACGTACAGCTGGTCGCGGACATAGTCGGCGAGCACCGGGTAGCCGCGGCGCGGGCTGATCCGCAGGGCGACCAGGGCGTCCAGGCCCCGGGCTATCGGGGTGATGGCCACCGCGTCCCAGGTCCGGCCGCACGCCGCCCATCGGGTGTGGTCGTCACCGCGCACCCACTGCGCACGGAGCCGGTCGGACGGCTGTGCGAGCCGGTGCCACGTCGGGATGGAGGTCTTGGCGGACTGGGCCATATCTGGACCGTACGGGCGGTATACACAGAGTGGCCCACACGAAGTGTGTGGGTCGTCAACTCCGCTTCGGAGCACTCATGGACCGCATCCAGTTCGGCCGCCGCGTGGCTCATTGGCGGGATCGCCGCCGCCTCTCCCAGCAGGAGTTCGCCTTCCTGATGAAGCGCTCCCTGCGCTGGGTCGAGGAACTGGAGGGCGGGCGCCGCCAGGCCGACCCGCACCTGTCGGTGGTCACCGAGGTCGCCGCCCGACTGAACGTCACGATGGACCGGCTGCTGTACGACCCGATCGTCCTGTGCCCGGCCGACACCGAGATCGACGCGGTGCGCGCCGCCCTGCAGCGCCACGACGTCATCACCGGCCGCACCGACGGCTCCGGCGCCGAACCGGTGCCCGTCGCCGTCCTGCGCAGCGCCCTGGTCCACGCCAGAACCGGCTTCCAGGCCGGGCACTTCGCCCGGCTCGGTACGCAGATCCCGGCACTCCTGGTGGACGCGACCCGGGCCGCCGAGCGCCACCAGGGCGAGGATCAGCAGGAGGCGTTTCGCCTGCTGTCCCTGTCGCTGGAGCTGACCGAGGCGGCCGCCATCAAGTGGGGCTCCACCGAACTCGCGGTGGTGGCCGGGCACCGCGCGGTCGCGGCCGCCGAACGCTCCGAGGACCCGGTCATCATGGCCAGCGCGGCCCGCCACCTCGCGGACGCGATGACCAGCCACGGCCAGGCCAAGGCCGCCGTCGCGTTCGCCACGGCGGCCGCCGAACGCCTGCGCCCCGACCTGCTCCAGCGCGGTGCGCTCGGGTTGTCGGTGCTCGGGATGCTGTTCCTCAAGGCCGCGCTCGCCCAGGCCGCCGTCGCCGAGGCCGACGACCGCAGCCCCGACGCGGCCGCCCGCGCGGTGCCCGTGTTCCTGGACGAGGCCGACGAGTACGCCGTTCAGCTCGGTGCCGACGGCAACGAGCTGTGGACGTCGTTCGGCGCGACGAACTGTGCGCTGTACCGGGTCGCCGCCCACGTCCAGCTGTCCGCCGGCGCGGACGCCGTGGCGGTCGCCGCGAACATCCCGGCCGCCGGGCTGGACGCTCTGCCCCGCGAGCGGCGCGCGCACCTGCTGGCCGACCGGGCCCGGGGCGAGACACAGGCCGGGATGCGCGAGACGGCCGTAGACACGCTGCTGGAGGCGGAGGCGCTCGCCCCGGAGGAGGTCGTGTGCCGCCCGCGCACCAAGGCGCTCGTCGAGGACCTGCGACTACTGGGTGCGGGTAGCGCCGAGCGGCGCTTGCGCGGTCTCGCCGAGCGCTGTGGACTTCCCCGATGACCATGAAACGCACCCTGTACGTCATCGCCTGCGCCGCGCCCCCCACCCGGCGCCTGTCTGTACCGATCAAAGCTGCCCAGCAGGCCGGATGGGACGTGTGCCTGATCCTGACGCCGTCCGCCCACCGGTGGCTTACCGAGGACGCCGAGGGTGAGATCGAGGCCCTGGAGCGGCTCACCGGCCACCCCGTGCGCCATCGGTACAAGCTGCCCAGCCAGCCGGACGTGCTGCCGTCGCCGGACGCGATGCTCGTCGCCCCGCTCACCAACAACACCCTGGCGAAGTGGGCGACGGCCGTCTCCGACACCCTTGCCCTGGGGCTGATCACCGAGGGCATCGCGCTCGTGCCGATCGTCGCCTTGCCGCACTTCAACGACGCGCAGGCCGCGCACCCGGCCGTCGCGCGGCACGTCGAGTTCCTGCGTGAGGCGGGCGTCACCGTGCTGCTTGGTGAGGACGGGTTCACCCCGCACAAGCCCAAGCACGGCGACCTGGACGCCTATCCGTGGCGGGCCGCGATCGACGCCCTTCCTGCCTGACCAGCAAGAGACCCGCAGTAAAGCCGGAGTCCGGCAGTCCCGGAGTAACAGACTCGGAGACTGCCGGACTCTGGCTTTCGGGAAGATCAGTCCAGTGCCGCCGTCGGCCGAGCGGCCGCCTGCTGCGGAGTCCAGGGCAGCGGCAGGCCGTCGCCGGCGGCGCGAGGGACCAGGTGGACGTGAAGGTGGTGCACGGTCTGCGTGGCGGCCGCGCCGACGCTGGTGATGAGGTTGAGGTCGCTGTTGAGTTCGGCCCCCAGTTCGGCCGCCCGCGTCGCCGTCTGGCCGGTGGTGGGCGGGTCGGTGACGGCGTTGTCGACGTGGCGGCGCGGGAGGACGAGGACGTGGCCCTCGGTGACGCCGTCGAGCGGCAGGATCGCCACGGCGTTGTCCCACTCCCGTACGAAGGTCGCGGGGGCGGTGCCCGCGATGATCTGGCAGAACACGCACCGCTCCGCGATGGTCGGTGTGGGTGTGGCGGCCATGCGGTGGACCTCCGGGCAGCGAGCGGGCCCCGCCGTGGAGCGGGGCCCGCTGGGTGTGCTGTGCTGACGGGAGTGTCCGGGGCTGTCTACAGCAGTCCCGGACACGCTCACTTCGGGGTGTCGATGCCGAGGTGGTGGTGCTCGACCTCGGTCGGGATGCCGCGGGCGGTGAGGATTTCGGAGACCGCGTCGCCCACGACCACGGCCCGCGTGCGGCCGGTGTCGTCACCGATGAGGACCCGCAGCGTGAAGTTCTTCCGGGCGTTGAAGTCCAGCAGGGCCTTGGCCTGGCCCACGATCTGCTCGATGCGGGTGAAGGCCATCGAGGAGGCCATGACGTGCTGGACCACGTCCGAGTCCTTCCCGTCGCGGCCGGCGAGTTCCGCCGTGGCGGCCGGGTCGTCCAGGTCGACGCCGCGCAGGTCCACGAGCAGGCAGCCGATCACGGTCTCCGGGACGCCGTGCTCGAACCCGAAGGTCTCGATGTGGACCCAGGGGAACTCGCTGTCGCTGTAGTTCATGGTCGTCCTTCCGTTGCGCAGGGGTGGCGGGGTGGTGGTCGGTCAGCGGTCGATGACGGGCTTGTCGAGATCGCGGTGGACGAGGGTGACGTCCAGGCCGCGGTCGACGTACGCCTTGGCGAGGTTGTCGACCCCGAGTTCGGCGGCGGCGTCGAGGTCGCCGGAGAACACGGCGTGCAGGGCCAGAGCGACCGTCGCGGCACGATGCCTGCCGCCCGCACACCCCGGGGCGACCCGGACCGGGACGGTCTGCGTCGGTCCGGCGAGGAAGCCGTCGATCGCGCAGACGAGTCCGGCGAGCAGCTGCTTGATGCCGGGGGTGTTCATCACCGTCTTGCGGACGACGGCGTCGTGCGCGGTGAGCTGGCGCATGTCGAGCTTGATGTGCGGATCGCGGAAGTGTCGACGGAGGTCGATCACCAAGTGCGCGTCGGGCGCGGCCTGGTGGCCGAAGCCGAAGGACTCGATCTCAAGGGCGGTCATGGTTCTACCTTCCGTGCCGCCCAAGGGCGGCGGTAGGGAATCGCGGGTGTTGCCCGTTGCCTCTTTGGAGCGGGGTCCGGGGCGCGGTGGGTGCGGGCGCCCCGGACCCCGTCAGTCGAGGTCGAAGTCGTCGGCGGGGTGCGGGCTGACGTGTCCGCAGTAGTGGCAGACCGCCCCGTCCCTGCGATCGAAGGTGGTGCCGCAGCAGTGGGGGCACTCGCCCCGTTCGAGCACCGGCCCCGTGCCGCGCACGCAGCCGGGGCACGCGTGGGACGTGGCCGTGAGCCGCTGCCAGCCGAGTGCGCGGGCGGCCCGTTCGAGAACGTCGGCCCCGGCGTCGACGTCGGGGAGGTAGAGCGCAAGGCAGTCCTTGCGGTCGCAGGTGATGGTGGTGCGGATCATCGGGCCCCTTCGGTTGAGTACGGCCGGGCTGTCCGGCCCTGCGCACCGCTCTGTCCGGGCCCGCTGTCCCGGGCAGAGCGGCACACGGGGCCGTCAGACGGCGGCGATGATCAGCGCGGCGAGAAAGAGGAAGAAGGCGTGAAATGCCTGGTCAAGGGCATAAGCGCCGGTTCCGAGGTGCCCGGCGGGCTTGCCTTCGGCAGTGACGGGGTGGAACGGGTGGGCGCCGGTGCCGAGGTTGTAGAACTCGGTCTTGCCGGTGACGTCGGCGAGCCAGGCGAGGCTGGATCGGCGGTCCGCCCACCAGTGCGAGGCGGCGTCCAGACCGAGCCCGACCGTGACTCCGACGACGGTCAGCGGCAGGTGCAGAACGACGCCGGCGAGGGCCAGGAGCAGGACTTTGGTGAGGGTCAGGCCGATCACGTGGCGGGTGCAGGCGAGGCGCCCGACGCGGCTGGACTGGCCCGGGTTGCGGTCGTGCTGGCCCTTCTTGGCGCTCTGCACCGACGTCTGGACCCAGTGGTCCCCGACGGTGTGGGCGACCCACAGGGCGACGAAGACGGCGGCGAAGGTGGCGATGGTGGCGATGGTGTCGGCGTTCGAGGCGTGCGAGAACATGGAAGTTCCCCTTCTCGTATGTGCGGGAGGTGGGAGAGAGGGGCGGGGCGGCCGGTCGCCTGGCAGTGAGTCGGCCGCCTCGCTCCGTCAGCCGAGCGGGACGATGTCCTCGCCGGGGGTGAGCAGTTCGCCCTCGCCGTCCCAGTCGATGACCCACTGGCCCAGGGCGGTCTTCACGGCGGTGCCCTGCCGGGCGGCGTCGAGGCGGTAGTGGACGCGGTCCCCGGCCTTGAGCTTGGCCACGGCCCTCTCGACCATCCGGTCCTGGTCCTCGCGGGAGCGCAGCCGGTTCTCGACCAGCTGCATGACCTCCGCGGGCGGGCCGGAGTGGATGCCGGTCTCGTCCACGTAGTCGCCGTGCTCCGCGTACTGCCGGGCGATCTTCTGGTAGCGGGACTTGGCGGTGGAGCGGGAGGCGTCCAGCGCGGCGCCCAGGGTGCCCCAGGAGGCCTTGTACTGGTCGCGCAGCAGCAGGAGCAGCAGCTCCAGGCGCCGGTCGGTCAGTTCGGCCAGCCAGTTCAGCCCCAGGGCCAGGCGGTAGGCGTCGTCCGCGTCGACCGGGTTGCCGCCCTCGCCGGGCTTCGGGAACGTGCGCAGGAAGCTCTCCAGGTGCCCCTTGGTGACCCAGCCGTAGAGGAAGCCCATCGGGTCGTCCTCCTGGTTCCAGCGGACGGTCAGTTCAGTCTGGCCGTCCTCGGTCCTGCTGAGCTTGTGCTCCACGAGTGATCCCCTTCCAGTGCTGTACGTATCTCGTACACCAATGAATGTACGGATCTCGTACACCCTCCACAAGGGGGACCGGTCATGATTCTTTGCGACGGCACAGCATCACGGCTTTGACCTGCATATCTATGCGCGAAATTACAGAGTCCGGGAGTGTCGGACTGACGGAGTTCGGCACTCCGGTAGTCGTGCGCCGAGGGGCCGGGCGGGTCCGCCGGCGAGAGGCCGCCGGGACCGGCGGGGGAGGACGGCCCTCCGTGCACCTGTGGGACCCCTCGTCACGCCCGCCACAGAAGACCCCCGAGAACGCCCCTGGTGGGGGCCAGGGGCGCCGCTCCCGCCACGGAGGCCCGGGAGTGCCGATCAAGCCCCTGGAGCCGCACAGGACCGCTCAGAGACGCGCCGCGCTCCCCTTCCAGTTGCCGCCCGTAGGGCGTCCGCTGTCCCATCGGTGGAGCCGGGGGCGCCTGTGGCGCCCCCGGCGGAGCCGATTGGGCTGCGTTGAGTCGCCCCGGAGGGGCGTCCTATTTATGGGTTGACCTGCACGTACGTACTCAGGCCAGCCACCCACGGCGCGGGCCCGTCATCACCTCAGCCACGACGATGCCGTCACCCTGGACCCGGCCTTCACTCCAACGGGTGACGGGCCCGCGCCCCCCTCCTCTAACCCCTAACAGGCCCAGGCGCCCTAGAGCGGCGGTCGCCCGTCGCTCCGCTTGTCATGCCCCTGCGGCTTATTTGGAGTTGCGGTCTTGACCTGCGCTTTCAGCGTGAGGGGGTCGCCTCCAGCAACGGCGGTGAGGGTGCCATGAGCCCCTGTACCGGGGGAGAGGGGCTGAGAACGGTGGGCGCCCCGGCCTGTTAGGGGGACGAGAGGGGCGGTGGCCCGTCGAGGCCTGCCCGGTGACGGGCGGGATTGTGGCCACCGGCCGCCGGATGGATCTCTTCGGGGGGAGGAGCGAACTGGTTCGGCGCCGTGGCGCCGTCGGCCGCGGCGGAGCCGCCTCACGCACGTTCGCGCGCTACTACCTGTACCTAGCCCTCCGGGCGTCCCCAGCGGCGCACGCGCCGCAAGGCGCTTTTGTGTTCTCTCTCGTCTTCTGTAACCCCAGTCTTCTATAGGGACTCCCGCCTTCCCCGGGTCCCGGGAAAACCCGTTGTCGGGTCCCACCTGCGTAAACGAATCATTTACGCAGGTCAGACCCGACAACCGAAAAACCGGTTGTCGGGTCTGACCTGGGAAAACGCTTCGATTAGGGGTTCCGGGGCGGATTCAGGGGGTCGGGACGTGCCAGAGGTAGACGCCGCCGCGGGCCGCGGTGAAGGTGCCCTCCGAGGGGGCGGTCACCGGGTCGGTGGCGCCGGCGGACGGGGCGTGCTGGACGCCGTCCGGCAGGCCGTCGACGACCTCGGAGCCGACGAGCGACTCGTACGTGCCCGCGTCGCGCAGCGCCTCCAGCTCGTCGCGCGCCATCGAGGGCTTGCGGCCCTGGCGCCGGGTGCCGCCGCCGACGAGCCGCCCGTCCGGGGCGACCAGGTGCCAGGCCGCGGCCGCCGCGTCCAGGGGCGCCACGCACAGCGGCGAGGAGATGTCGAGGTGGCCGGCGCCGTCGCGGAAGACGACGGCCATGCGCTTGAGCGTGGCCTCGTAGCCCTCGCCCATCACGCTCTCCAGGAGGCTCAGGGCCCACCCTTCGACGCGGGTGACCAGGCCCGGTCCGCCGTCGTAGACGAAGACGGTGTCACCAAGGGCGTAGAGCGGGGCCGTGTCGGCCGGGGTGGTGCTGGAGGTCTCGGAGGTCATCGGCGCGTCCTTCCGGTCGTTGAGGGCTTCGGTGCGGGCCCGCAGGCCCGGTGTCGACCGTAGATTCCCGCCCCGGTGTGACACTGCTAATTCAATCAAGTTATTTACGAGGGGGCAAGAGGGCGTCGGGCGGTCCGGCATGATCAATCGTGCGCAATGCGCACACCCTCAGCCGGAAGGAGACCGCGGTGGCCGTCACCGTCACCCACCCCAGCGAGCGCCGGGCCGAGATCGGCTGGACCCTGGTCGACGACCGGCACGGTCACCTCGCCCGCACCGTCGATTCCGGCGAACTCGCGTACGCGCTGCAGGCCCTGGGTGACGAGTACGGCGCCGGGTACGACCCGCACGAACCCGTCGAGCAGGCTCTCGCGGCCGCCACCCACACCACCCACCTCGCGCGGCTCCTGGAGGCCCGCGCCGCGGTGCTGGTCGTCCACCTGCGCGACGACCACAAGCTGTCCTGGCGCACGATCGCCAAGGCCGTCCACGGCGACCCGGAGAAGCAGTCCACCGTCCGCCGCCAGTACGACGCGGGCCACCGGCACATCGACGGCGGCTGAGCGCGGCCGCCGCCTCGCGCGCACGCGCATCCTGTGGTTTCTGTTCCTACATCAGGTAGGACCCCAGCCACGATGGTGATCAACCACTACTTCCAGGGGGCTTGGTCCAATGGAAGGCCCCCAGGGCCTGGAGTGGTGCGCGAAGCGCAGGACCATGACCAAGGGATGGTCCAGCGCATCCAAGGCGCTGGCGCGGGGCGGCCGGGGGCGGCGTTAGCCCCCGGCAGTCGATGAGAGTGCGCAGCACACGATCTCTGTGTGGCTCATAGCTCTGTGTGACTCAGCTTCTCTATGTAGATCAACTCTGTGTACTTTGCCCGTCATTTCTGACGGGGTCCCCCCGTCATTCCTGCTGGGGTGACCCCCTGTCAGATCTGCCGGGGACCCCCCTGTCAGATCTGACAGGGGGGTCCCCGGCCGGGTCCGGAGACGCCGACAGGCCCCCGTCAAAGATGACAGGGGCCTGCGTGCTGGGCTGGAGTCCGGCGGTCAGTCAGACGCCGCCGGCGGGTAGAACTTCGTGACGTAGAGGTTCGTGGTCTGCGCCCCGTTGCCGGTGTACGCCTCGCCGTCGCGCAGGGTCACGATGGTGCCGTCGTTGTTCCGGAAGCGCGGGTGGACCTCCAGCGCCCCGACCTTCCGCAGCTCTCGCATCGTCCGCTCGATCGTCGAGCGGGAGACGCCGAACTCCTTCGCCAGCGTGTCGACGCCCGGGAAGGTCTCGTCGAGGCCGCCGTACCGGGCGCGCAGCCAGTCGTACAGCCATACGTGCTTGAAAGCCGCCTTGATCACCCACTGGGGGGTCATCGAATAGCCCTGGGGCTGCTCGTGGATCAGGCCGTCTTTCGCCTGTTCAGGGGTCATGCGGGTACGCCTCTCCCGCCTCGGGACCCCGCGCGGGGTGCCCCGAAATCAGGAGCAGCCCGTACAGTGGGACCGAAGCATCACAGCGAGCGGCCCCCTGGCGACCAAACCTTTGGGGCCGTTTCGCATTTCTTGATCCAGCTTGTTACCGGGTGGATCGTACAGGTTTCATCACTCCGGGTGACGCCCCGCCCCGGTGAACCGTGCGCAACGCGCACACCCCCGGCCGGTGGGACCGCTACCGTCTCCGACATGTCCGGCGAACCCGAGCACCCCGTGCTCTACCTGACCAAGACGTGGCTGTTCACCTGGGAACAGCACCGGCCCGGCGGTTGCCGCTGCGTGTGCGCCCTGTACCACCACGGCCCGGGCACCTGCACCGCGGCCGCCGAGCCCGGACACCTGTTGCGCGTAGTCACGCCCGGCGTCGAGCAGCACAGTTCCCCGGCCGACATCACCGACCCCCTTCCGGTGTGCGCCCCCTGCTACACCGCTCTCGCGCCGCTCAGCACGCCGCCCGCCGCAGCCGCCGAGTAGGTCAGATACCCCGCCCGGGCCTGCCAGGATGAGGCTCGTGAGCAACACCCGCCGCCCCTTGGGCACCGGACCCCAGCCCAGCCCCCTCGCGCCGGACACCGCCGTTCCGCGCCCGGGCACCGCCGCCGACCGGGCCGCCGACCAGCCGCTGCCCGCCGTCGACGTCGACCGCCAGCTGGCACCGCGCGGCATACGGCGCCTGCTCGGACCAGGCCCGGACCGGCCCGGCCGACCCGGGAGTGCCGGACTCCGGTAGTCCGGCAGTCTCGTACTGCCGGAGTCCGGCACCGAGGAACGCGCCGCGGCCGCCGGCGAACCCGGGGTGTCCCCGACCCTCCGGCCGTCGTTGATCCGGGCGTGAGCCTCTACGACCTGCCCCGCCCCGCCGCCGTCCCGCCGGCCGACCCCGCGACCACCGAGCCGATTCCCGGGCAGAAGGCCGCGCTGGAGACGGCGGCCGTGGCCGGGCGCCGGGCGGCCGACTGGCTGCGCTCCCTGCCCGGCCCGCCCGGGAACCCGATCACGGGCGATCTGGCCGACGCCGTCCAGGAGGCGACCGCCGGTCTGGACCCGGCCGACTGCGACGACGTCGGCCGGTACGGAGAAGGGGGAGTCCCCCAGGCACTCCGGGAACGGCTGGACGTCGCGTACGGCCTGCCCACCGCCGAGTGGTTCTCCCCCGCGCACCGGGCGGTGATCGTGGCGGTGACCGGCTGCGTGCTCGCCATGCCGAAGGCCCTCGCCAACGACCCCATCAGCGCCGTCGAGGAGGACCTGCCCGCGCTGTGCGCGATGCTCGACAGCACCGTCGACGTCCTCGCGGCCGCCGCGTCGGACGTGTAGCCGGGCCGCCGTCGCCCGGGGCGGTCCTGCTCGAGGAACGACGCTACGCGCCGTGCCTCGTGCATCCCCTCACCGCCGCACGGTGCGCGCAATGCGCACGGCCAGGAGTACAGACTCCGGCAGTCCCGTACTTACAGAGTCCCGGACTCCGGACATGCCGAAGGGCCGTACCCCGGCGTGGGGTACGGCCGTCCGGCCGCCGTCAGGCGGTCTGCGAGTAGGCCAGCAGCTCCGGGTTCTCGCGGGCGATCTGCTCCTGGATAAGGCGCCGCTCCTCCGCGTCCCGCAGCTTCCGCTGCTTCTCCGCCTCGCGCCTCTCTCGCTCCTCAGCCGCGTCCCGCTCGCGTTCGGCGTGCTCGCTGTAAGCGTCCTCCACCAGCTCGATCCACTGCTCGCGGGCCAGCTGCTCCCGGCGAGCGTCCGCCTCCGCCATTCGCTCGCGCGCGGCCGCGACTGCGGTCGCCGCCTCCTGCTCCTCCTTGCGGCACGGACCGCACAGGCCGTCCTCGGGAGCTTCGAGCCCCGACTTGCCCAGCGTGTGACAGCTGCGGCACTTCCACCGCCGCGGCGCCGGGGCACCGTCGCCCTGGCCCTCGTCGGACTCGCCGCGCTGCGTGGGCACGGGGCCCCTCCTCCGGTCTTCCTTGCGCTGCTCGCACGCCCGGCACGGCGCCCCGGTGTCCAGGACCACGCCGTCCTCGCACATCGGGTCCGGGCAGTCCATCGACGGGCGCACCAACGCCACCGCGACACCGATCGCCGACCCGATGCCCTTGCCGCCCGGCATCACGGCTTCCTCGTAGCCGTGCTTCCACCACCGGCGCTTCACCCGCTCGACCACGACCTCCGGCGGCCGCGCACTCAGCGCCTCCAGGATCGCGTCCCGCAGCACCGGCGGCCGGTACGACGGAAGTTGCAGTTCCTCGGGGAACGCCGCCTCCACCAGCTTCACCGCGGCCGCTTCCTGCTGCGTCAGCCGTCTGCCCGGCTCCTGCTTCTTCGGCTTCTTCGGCGCGGGCGCCTTCCGGGGCGGCTTGGCCGGGGCCGCGGCCGCCGCCGCGCCGGCGGCTCCGCTCCCCTGGTCCTCGCCGCCGTCGCGGCGCCCGCGGCCCCGGCCGCTCTCCCCTGCCGACTGCCCCGGCACGTCGAAGTCGACCTTCCGGCGCTCCGGCTTCGACTTCCGTTTGGCCTCCACCTTGGCGGCGTGCTTGGCCGCCCGCTCCCTCGCGGTCTTCGTCGGCGGCTCCAGCTTCGCGATCCGTACGTTGTCCTCGCCCGCGATGCTGGCCAGCAGCTCCTGGACCTCGTCGTCCGTGGCGGGTGTGTCGTACACCACGACCTCGGTCGCCCACTGGTTGTCCCGCGCCCACTGGATCTTGACCTTGATGATGTACCGCGCGACCTGGAGCAGGCCCCAGGCACCGGCCAGGCCGTCCCGGCCGTAGCCGTACTTCTCCGCGATCTCCGGCAACGTGATCTCGTAACCGTCCCTGTGACGCAGGACCACGGTCAGGAGGCCCAGGGCCTCCAGATCAAGGCTGTTGGCGTTGTCGACGGTCTCATTGGGGACGGCGGCGAACCGTGGCGGTCGTCCTGAACGCTTCCTCAACGCGCACCCCCTCTCGGGGTGGCGGAGTCCGTCCCGGACACAGCGATCGTGCCGGGCGGTCGAACAGTGGTGCGCATGGTGCTGGTGTCTCCCCTGTATATCGGGGAGCCGTACGACGGTGGATCATCACCAGATAGGAGTGACGCGGCGCACGTGTGGCTGTTTGGTGCGGCCAGGTCTGGCTATTCTGATATCGGTACCCGGGCCCTCGTGGTCAGGTTGCCCGGCGTTACCGCCGACGTACGACTCGGTTGCTCTCTAGGCGTGCGAGTCGACTCAAGGACGGCCGTTCCTGGTGGCACAGGGCGGCCGTCGCGGCGTTTACGGGGGCTGTTCGTGGGTCATGTCCCCATCTTCCTATCTGGTTCTTTTGCTCCAACGGGGGACACACCCGTCGGGTCACCGAAGCTGTGTGGGGTGCGCCGGGCCGGGCGTTGAGCGAGCCAGCCGGACACCTCGTTTGGGTCCTGCGTCGTACGGACGTGGCGAAACCCGTGGTCGAGGTAGTACCGGTGCAGCCGGGAGTTCGTCGTCCACGCATCCAACCTCAGCCACCGATCTCCCTGTCGAGCTGCTAGATCACCAGCCCAGTCAAGGATTCGTCCACCGAGATCCCGCCCGGCGTACTGCCGGTCGACGACCAACTTGTGCACGTACAGAGCGCGTTCGGCCCGTTCTTCCGGCCTCCACAGGGCCCACAGCTCAGGGTCGATGGTCCGATCGAGGGTAACGGTCGCGACCGCGTCGAGGGCTTGGTCCTCCTTGAACAGGAAGACCTCCCCGGCCTGGATGCTCGCCGCGATGTTCGAGGCAGGGAAGGGCCGGGACCACTGGTCAGTTCCCAGCCGCTCCAGCCAGCCGGCCGCATCCGTACGGAACCTGAGCAGACGGGGCAGGTCGGTGAGTTCGGCTCGAACGATGATCACGTATCGGTTCTCTCGGGTTGCTGGGGGTACTTCTCGCGCTCGTAGACGATCACGTGCCGGTCCCCTCGGAGGAGGCAGACCGTCACCTGGATGGGCTTCCCCTCCGGATCGTGGCCTGTGGAGATCAGCTCAGCTACGGGGGTGCCGGGGCTTAGGGCGAGCCGCTTCGTCTCAGCGGGCTTCGGCATCCGGACGTAGATCTCGTCCAGAGCCTTCACCAGCTCGTGCCCGACCTCGGCAAGGACCGCGTTGGTCCCTCGCTCAACGCTGCCTTCGCTCATCCACTCCGACCCTTCGACGAGTCGCAGCGCTACGAACGAGTCGTCGGTGCCGTACGGCTCTCCGTCGACGAGGGATGTCCGGCGCCGTACTGCGACCAACTCGTCATCAGCCAGTTGCAGCCGTGCCCGAACGGCTTCGTCTGGTCGCTCGGTCGTGACCGTGATCGTCTGGCTGCCGTCTCGATCTTCACCGCTGAGCAGGTTGGTGAAGACGTCCACGTTGGGCGGCAGCCGCTTGAACTCCGACTGTGGCCGGTAGACCAGCGGTTCCCATCTCCTCACGAAGACGCCAGCGCCCTGCCTACCTTCAACGAGACCGTCCGCCTTGAGTAGCGCGACGACGCGGGCGATGGCTTGCTCGCTGATCGCGTAGTGGGTTGCAAGTATCCGGGTGCTGGGCAGCTTCGTGCCCGGCGGAAACTCGCTCGCGTCGATCCGAGAACGAAGATCAGCGGCGATCTCGTTGACACGCGGAGTGGTGTCGTTGCGGCGAGGTCGATTCTGCATGGCCTGACCATAACCCAACTTCTCATGAGAAGTTAAGCGCCTCGCGATCATTCCTCCGAGCGGGTGCAGATGGGGCCGCCTGGCCCGCCCCTCTCGGTGTCGGGTGCGCACTGAACTCTGTGTCCCCTCCAGCCCCGGCAACTTCTCATGAGAGGTGGTTGACGGACGGCGGGGGCCCGCCTAACGTCGTCAACATCACTTCTCATGAGAAGTGAAGGCGAGATTCCCCAAGCCTTTTCCAGGGGCACCGCCATGTCAAAAACGGGCCCTCCGGCCGCCTGCAAGCCAAGCCGGAGAGCCCGCGAAAGGGCCGAACGAGTAGAGAGGCACGACCCTATGAGGACCATCGTCGCAGGCCGGATCGTCGGCAGCGAGAGCGAGTACATCGAGGCCGCGATGGGTTTCGGTACCGACTTCGCCGCCCTCCGCGCCGCGTCCCCCGAGCTGCGTTCCGACTTCGTGGAGTTCCTGGTGGACACCAGCGACCCGGACAGCCCCATCGACCGCGAGAACATCAAGCACCTGCGCCGTGTGCTGGGCGTCCGCCCGCCGGCGAACGTGGTGCCGCTGCCGCGTCGCGGCACCGCCGCCCTGAGCACCGTGAAGGGTGGTCGGGCCGCATGAACTTCACGACCTCCAACCCCCGCCTGACCGTCCTGTTCTCCCTGCTGCCCGTGATGCTGGGCCGGGTGCGGCTGTTCGCCGCGCTGGCCGGCGGCGCCTGGCTGTTCGGGATCGAGCTGGACGTCATGGCCCGCATCGGCCTCGTGCTGATCGCGCTCGTGGTCATCGTCCTGGACGCCGTCCTCACCCCGCCGGGCGCTCTCGCCTCCCCCGCCTTCCGCACGGTTGCGGGCGGCTACCGCGACGAGAGGGAGGCGGCGTGATGACGACCGCGACCACCCCGGCGAACGACCGCCAGGTCGAGGCCGCCCCGCAGTCCGCGGACATGGCGGACTGGACCGGCGCTGACTTCGACTCGTGGGAGGTCCTGACCTCCCTGAACGTCTCCGACCCGATCACCCGCGTCACCCGGGCCCGCCAGGGTCACGGCCAGGAAAGGACCAGCTGATGGAGACGTCGACCTACGAGGGCCGCCGTCAGATGGACAAGGTCACGGCGCGCGCGGCGGCCACCCAGGCCGAGGCGGACGGGCGGCGGACCAACGCCCTGGCGGACATCGAGATCTCCGAGGCCCGCGACAAGGCCACCGAGCGCAACCACCTGCGCAAGCAGGCGGCGAAGACGAAGAAGCTGGAGGAGAAGGCCAAGCGCCGGGAGAAGCGGGCGGCCGCCCGCAAGGCCCGCAACGCGCGGCTGGGGGCTGCGGTCGGCCAGCCGATGCCGTGGGTGATGACCGTGGTGGTCACCAGCATCGCCTTCGCGTTCCCCGGCCAGTTCTCGGCTGTGGTCGACCTCGGAGTGTTCTGGGTACTGGCGCTGCTGGTCCCGGTGTTCATTGAGGGCGCGACCTGGGCGATGGCGTGGCTGCGCAAGTGGGCGGTCGAGAACGACAAGCCCGCGAAGCTGTACTCCGTGATGACGTGGCTGTTCGCGTCCGTCGCAGCCGCGCTCAACGCCTGGCACCACGCGGACAAGCCCGAACTCGCGGTCGTCTTCGCCGCGTCGTCGCTGTTCGGCGTCGGGGTGTTCGAGATCTACCTCCACTCCCAGATGCACCGCGTCGGCGGCCGCAGTGCGGAGGAGATCCGGATCGCGCTGCTGCGCAGGATCAAGCACCCGCGCGTCGGCCCTGTCCTCCCGAAGCTTCGGCGAAGTGACAAGTAGCTCTCTGTAGCGGATCTGGGGTGTGCTTGTCAGGGCTTTTGATCTTCTGGGCTCATCGGGGGCCGTGCTCGGCGAGGTTGGTCCGGTCATGACGACCGGAGGGAGCGCGGGGTGCGGCAGGAGTGGGAGCCGGAGGACCTGATCGAGGTCTGGACGCTGCTGGAGGAGGACCAGGAGCGGCTGCGCAACAAGTCGGGGGCGAACCGGTTGGGGTTCGCGTTGTTGCTGAAGTTCTTCGAGGTGGAGGCCCGGTTCCCGGAGGACGCCGGGGAGATCCCGGTGCCGGCGGTGTCGTACGTCGCCCAGCAGGTGAAGGTGCCCGCGGAGGAGTGGGCCGCGTACGACTGGTCGGGGCGGGCGATCAAGCGGCACCGGATGGAGATCCGGGGCGCGTTCGGCTTCCGTGAGTGCTCCGAAGGGGACCAGACCCAGCTCGCCGAGTGGCTGGCGGTCGAGCTGTGCGGGGTGGAGCTGAACCGGGATCGGCTCGCGGAGGCGGTGGTGGCCCGCTGCCGCAAGGACCGGCTGGAGCCGCCGGCCCCGGGACAGATCGCCCGGCTGGTGGGCAGGGCGGTCAGCACCTTTGAGGAGCGGTTCTGCGCGGCCACCGTGGGCTGGCTGTCGGCGGCGACCCGGTCCCGGCTGGACGACCTGATCGCCGAGGACGCCGGAGCGGACGAGGAGAGCGCGGGCGGCGGGGGCACTTTCTTCACCGAGCTGAAGGCGGACCCGGGCGCATTGGGGCTGGACAGCCTGCTGGCGGAGGTGAACAAGCTCCAGCGGGTGCGCGGGATTCAGTTGCCGCCGGAGCTGTTCGGGGACATCTCGGGGAAGCTGGTGGCGGCCTGGCGGGCGCGGGCGGCGAAGGAGTATCCCTCGGACCTTCGGGCGGCGGCGGGGCCCGTGCGGTACACACTGCTGTCGACGCTGTGTCATGTGCGGGAGACGGAGATCACCGACTCGCTGGTGGAGCTGTTCATCCAGCTCGTGCAGAAGATCAACACGCGAGCGGAGAAGAAGGTCGAGGGCGAGTTCAACAAGGAGCTCAAGCGGGTCCGCGGCAAGGAGGGCATCCTGCTGCGGCTGGCGGAGGCGGCGGTCGCGGAGCCGGGCGGCACGGTCCGCAAGGTGATCTATCCGGTGGCCGGGGAGTCCACGCTGAAGGCGCTGGCGGCGGAGGCCGCGGCGAACGAGGCCCGCTACCGGGCCCGGGTGCGTACGGTGCTGCGCTCGTCGTACTCGAACCACTGGCGGCGGATGCTCTCGCCGCTGCTGAACGCGCTGGAGCTGAAGTGCAACAACACCGCCTACCGGCCGGTGATGGACGCCATCGACCTGCTCAAGCGGTACCTGGACCAGCCCATCGCGAAGGAGGGGGCGTTCTTCGACGAGGCGGAGAAGATCCCGCTGGCCGGGGTGGTGCGCGAGGAGTGGCGCAAGGCGGTCGTGGATGAGCGCGGCCGGGTCGAGCGCATCCCGTACGAGCTGTGCGTGCTCGTGGCGCTGCGGGACGCGCTGCGGCGGCGGGAGATCTGGGTGCCGGGCGCGAACCGGTGGCAGAACCCGGAGGACGATCTGCCGCCGGACTTCGAGGACAACCGCGATGTGCACTACGACGCGATCCGCCAGCCGCAGGACCCGGAGAAGTTCATCGAGGCCCTGGAGAAGAGGCTGCGCGAGGCCCTGACCCGCTTCGACACGGCTCTGGAGCTGGGCACTACAGGCGGGGTGGACATCGTCAAGAAGCACGGCGAGCCGTGGATCAAGGTCTCGCCGCTGGGCAAGCAGGAGGAGCCGGAGAACCTCGTCGCGCTGAAGGCGGAGATCGAACGCCGCTGGGGCACCATCGACCTGATCGACATCCTCAAGGAGGCCGAGTTCGCCACCGGCTTCACCGGCGAGTTCACCTCGGTTGCCACCAGGGAGGCGGTCCCGAAGGCGGTGCTGCGGCGCCGGCTGCTGCTGGTGCTGTTCGCGCTGGGTACGAACATGGGCATCAAGCGGGTCGCGGTCACCGGCAAGCACGGCGAGAGCGAGGCCGTCCTGCGCCGGGTACGGCACCTGTTCGTCAACCGGACGAACCTGCGCGCGGCGCTGGTGCGGCTGGTCAACGCCACCTTCGCCGCTCGCGATGCCGCGTGGTGGGGCGAGGGCACCGCCTGCGCGAGCGACTCCAAGAAGTTCGGCTCCTGGAGCTCGAACTTCATGACCGAGTGGCACCAGCGGTACCGCGGCCCCGGCGTGATGATCTACTGGCACGTCGAGAAGAAGTCGCTGTGCGTCTACAGCCAGCTCAAATCCTGCTCGGCCTCCGAGGTCGCCGCGATGATCGAGGGCGTCCTGCGGCACTGCACGGACGTGGAGATCGACCGGCAGTACACCGACACTCACGGCGCCTCCATCGTCGGGTTCGCCTTCGCCCACATGCTCGGCTTCAACCTGCTCCCCAGGCTGAAGAACGTCGGCTCGGCGCGGCTGTACCGGCCGGCGGCCGGCGAGGACGAGAAGTGGCCGAACCTGGCGCCGGTGCTGTCGACCAAGACGATCGACTGGGACCTGATCCGCCAGCAGTACGACCAGATCGTGAAGTACACCACCGCCCTGCGCTTGGGTACCGCCGAGGCTGAGCAGGTCCTACGGCGCTTCACCCGCGGCGGGCCCAAGCACCCCACCTACCGCGCGATTGAGGAACTCGGGCGGGCGGTGCGTACGGCGTTCATCTGCGACTACCTCGCCGACGCCGACCTGCGGCGCGAGATCAACGACGGCCTCCAGGTCGTGGAGAACTGGAACTCCGCCAACCACGACCTGTTCTACGGCAAGGACGGCGACCTGACCGGCTCTGACAAGGAGTCCCAGGAGGTCTCGATGCTGGCGCTGCACCTGCTCCAGTCCGCGCTGGTGCACGTCAACACCCTCCTGCTTCAGGGCATCCTGAGCGAGGAGAAGTGGCAGAAGCGGCTCACCGACGCCGACCGGCGGGCCCTGTCCCCGCTGTTCTGGACCCACGTGAACCCCTACGGCCGGTTCGAGCTGGACATGAACTCACACCTCGCCCTTGCCGCCGCGGCGTCCATGGTGCCCGGCCCCCGTACGGCGTCCGACTCGCAGACCCCTCAACCGGCACCGCGTGGCACGACCAGGCCGGAAGCCTGAGCGCGGGGCGGAGCCGTCACACTCCCGCCTGGCACCCGGCGAGTACGGACCAAGACCAAGAGCCTGCTGCAACGGCCCGGTGTACATCTTTGGCAGCCAGGCCCTGCGGGCTCACAGATCGTGCCGGCGGACGGCGACCACAGCGACGACTGCTGCGGCGAGAGGCCAAGCCGCGTACACGATCCACGACCCGCTGATGGTCGCCGGGTAGGGGGCCGATCCGAAGGGGTCGCCCATCTGCACCAGTCGTTCCCACGCACTGCGGGGCAGCGCGTGAAGGATGGCGGACGACCAGCGGTGGCGGTCGTTGAGGAGGAACGGCAGCAGCAGAAGAATGCCGGTGAACGTCACGAGGGTGGTTGCGGTGTGCCGGATGAGGGCGCCGAGGCCCATCCCGACGAGCGCACATACCGGAGCGAGCAGAGCGGACGCCGCGACGGCGCGGAGCGCGCCTGGGTAGCCGAGGGACAGGCCGATGCCCCGACCGGACAGGATGGCCTGTGTCACGCCGAACGATGTTCCGGCGACGACGGTGCCGTAGACGAGCATGACTGCCGTCACGACGGTCATCTTGGCCGCTACGACCGATCGGCGGGCCGGTACTGCCGCGAAAGTCGTGCGGATCTGTCCGGTGCTGTACTCGCCGACGACCGTGAGGGCGCCGATGCTGCCGGTGGCGAGTATCAGGACCATGCAGGCGCCGATGGTGAAGGCGTCCCGCATGGCCCAGATCGGAACGAAGAGGGCCCGGATCCCTTCGTTGTAGGTCGGCCAGTTGTTGTAGTCCGCGACGGCCGCGCTGATGTTGATGGCGATGATGACCAGCGCGCTGACCCCGAACGCCCAGGAAATAGACCGCAGCGACCAGAGTTTGATCCACTCGGCGGCAAGGAGGTCCCGGAAGCGGGCGCCGGGCTCGGCGGCGCGTACGGCGGTCGAGACGGCCGTCTGCTGTGTGGTGGTCGAGGTCATCGGGATTCTCCTGCGAGGTATTCGACGCTGTCGGCGGTGAGTTCCATGAATGCCTCCTCCAGTGAGGAGGTGCGGGTGGCCAGCTCAAGGAGCACGATGCGGTGGTGGGAGGCGAGTTCCCCGATGCGGGCCGCGCTCAGGCCGGTCACGGTGAGCCACTCCTCTGCGCCTGAGCCGTCCGGCTGCGCCGAAGCGCCCTCGGCTTCGAGCACAGCTGCCAGCTCGGTGGGGTCGGGCGTCCGCACGGTCACGCTCTGGCGGGTGCCGCGGGCCGCGAACTCCGTCACGCTCTCGTCGGCGATCAGCTCGCCCCGGCCGATGACGATCAGGTGCTCGGCGGTGTTCTGCATCTCGCTCATCAGGTGGCTGGAGACGAACACGGTGCGCCCCTCGGCGGCCAGCCGCCTGAACAGGCCGCGCACCCACCGCACGCCCTCCGGGTCCAGGCCGTTGACCGGCTCGTCGAACAGCAGCACCGGAGGGTCGCCGAGCAGAGCCGTGGCGATGCCGAGCCGCTGCTTCATGCCCAGGGAGAACCCGCCGATGCGGCGCCGGGCCGCAGGAGCCAGTCCTACCTCCTCAAGGACCTCGTCCACCCGGCGCCGCGGGATACCGTTGCTGCGAGCCAGGGCGGACAGATAGGCCACTGCGCTGCGACCGCCATGGACGTCATGGGCGTCGAGCAGGGCACCGACGTGGCGCAGGCCGCGCGGGTGGTCCCGGAACAGGTGACCGTCGATGGTGGCGGTGCCGCTGGTGGGTTCGGTCAGGCCGAGGAGCATCCGCAGCGTGGTGCTCTTGCCGGCACCATTGGGACCGAGGAACCCGGTGACGTGCCCGGGGCGCACGGTGAAAGTCAGGCCGTTGACGGCAGTGGCCTTGCCGTATCGCTTGGTCAGTTCGTTGACTTCGATCACCCGGCCAACGGTGCCGGGGAGAGTGCCCGTCCGGCATCGGCCCGTCGGCTGCACTCGCGGGAGGGCTTGTATCCCGTGGGCGTACGCCCACGGGCCAATGTTCCGCCCCTGGTCAGGCGATTACGATCGCCCCATGTCCGCCAAGCCGCGTCCTCTGCTGTCCTGGCACCTGCGGCCGGCCGCGCGGGCGGCTCTGGCCTGGTGCGGGGCGATCACCTACCCCTTCGCACTGTTCTTCGCAGCACGCGGCACGCCTTTCGACTCCCCCGGCTTGCCCTCCGTTTCGGCGGCCGCGGTCACGGTCCTGCC
This sequence comes from Streptomyces sp. NPDC051662, assembly GCF_040681655.1. Classification (NCBI taxonomy): domain Bacteria; kingdom Bacillati; phylum Actinomycetota; class Actinomycetes; order Kitasatosporales; family Streptomycetaceae; genus Streptomyces; species Streptomyces sp. NPDC051662. Next base: position 41,608 of record NZ_JBFAZD010000033.1, on the reverse strand, counting down.
TCTCGGACTGCTGCGCCGCCGCGCACTGCCGGCCCTGGCGCTGATGCTCCTGGGTACGTACGTCACGGCGACGACAACCCCGTTCTGGCAGGTCGTGTATCTGCTGGTTCTGGCGAACGACCTCGCCGCCGGATACATCGTGGCCACCCGGCCTCGCCGCATCGCGGTCACCGCAGCCGTCACGACGCTCTGCATACAGATCGCCTTCGCCGCACGCCTCAGGACCGGGACGGACGGCTTCACCCGCACCGTCGTGGTCCTCGTCCTCGCGCTCGCCGCCGCCTGGGTAACCGGCCATTCGGTTCGCGAACGCCGCGAGCACGCCTCGGCACTGCGCTCACAGAACGCCGCCCAGGCCGTCGCCGCAGAACGGCTCCGGATCGCCCGTGAGCTGCACGACATGATCGCGCACAGCATCGGCGTCATCGCCATCCAGGCAGGCGTGGGCCGCCGGGTCATCGACACACAGCCGGACGAAGCCCGCAACGCGCTGGCCACCATCGAAGACACCAGCAGGGAAACCCTCGCCGGGCTGCGGCGCACCCTGGGTGCACTGCGCCGCACCGAACCGGGTCCCGGGGCGGAGACCGCGCCGCGCGAGCCTGCCCCGGGGCTGGCCGACCTGGACCGGCTGACCGCCTCGGCGAAGGACGCGGGCATCCACGTCGACGTCCGATGGCACGGAGAACGACGGTCCTTGCCCCTCGATATCGACCTGGCCGCCTTCCGGATCGTCCAGGAAGCCCTCACCAACGTCGTACGCCACGCGGATACCCCCGACTGCCGCGTCACCATCGGCTACCAAGACGGTGAACTGACCATAGAGGTCGCCGACGACGGCCGCGGCGGCCCCACCTCCGGCACCGGATACGGCATCACCGGAATGAGGGAACGCGTCAACCTGCTACGCGGCCAGTTCACCGCCGGGCCTCGCCCCGAGGGCGGCTTTCGCGTGGCAGCCCGGCTCCCACTCTCCGAAGGAGTGCACATCTCATGACGGTCCGCGTCGTGCTCGCCGACGACCAGCCACTGGTCCGCAACGGCCTGCGCGTCCTGATGGCCGACGCCCCCGACATCGACGTCGTGGGAGAGGCCGGAACCGGCGCCGAAGCGGTCGAGCTGGTCCGGGACACCGAGCCCGACGTGGCAGTAATGGACATCCGCATGCCAGGCATGGACGGCATCGAGGCCACCGGGCTGATCACGGCAGCCGCTGGAGCGACGCGCGTCCTTATCCTCACCACGTTCGACGATGACGAGTACATCTACGGCGCTCTCCGAGCGGGTGCGAGCGGATTCCTCGTCAAGGACATGGCACTGGACGACATCCTCGGGGCGATCCGCGTGGTCGCCGCCGGAGACGCCCTGATCGCCCCGAGCGTCACGCGCCGCCTGATCGCAGAGTTCGCCGCCCGCCCCGAACCGGCCCCGCATCCACGACCAGTCGGGAACATCACCCAGCGGGAACGCGAGGTACTGACCCTCGTCGGACGCGGCATGTCCAACAGCGAGATCGCCGCCCACCTCTACATCAGCGTGGCCACCGCAAAAGCACACGTAGCGCGGCTACTCACCAAACTCGAAGCCCGCGACCGAGTCCAACTTGTCATCACCGCCTACGAGATCGGCCTGGTAACACCACCTCGGTGAACACCAAGCACCTCAGTTGCCGAAGCTCGCCGGCCGAAGCGACGTGGCCCGAACTCTCATAAACGGTCCTTTGCCCGAGCAAGATCAGAAACGGGCCGTCAGACCTCCGCCGAACCCGGATTCGTTCGCAGAACCCGTTCTCACTCAAAAGCGGGACGGGCCCCCTTCTGAGACTTGCATTGTGCGAAAATCCGGGCTCATGACGGACCCTCAGCAGCCTTCCCCGGCCGACCGGTCGGACGCGGACGACGTCGAACAGCACGCCTGTCCGAAGTGTGACGCTCAGCCCGGCTCGCCGTGCCGCTCACGCGGCGGCGCCGTTGCCTCCGCCTACCACACCCGCCGCTTCACGAAGGTGCCCCGGCTGAAGAAGGCGCTGCGGGTGCCCACCCCGGCCGACCGCGGACCGGGACGGCCGTGGCGGCCGGGCACCCCGCCGCCGGCGCCGATCGACCCGGACCTGCCGAGCGCGGACATCCGCATCGGCTACGCGCGCTGCTCGACCCTCGGGCAGGAACTCGACTCCCAGCTCGACGCGCTCAGCAAGCACGGCATCCCGAGGGACAAGATCTTCAGCGAGAAGATCAGCACCCGGGTGCAGGTCCGCCCGCAGTTCGAGGAGGCGCTGAGGACGGCGCGGGAGGTCAAGGCGCACGCCCCGCACTGCCGTGTCATCTTCACCGTGTACGAGATGAAGCGGTTCGGCCGCGACGCCGCCGAACTCACCGCCCTCGCCGACCACCTCACCGCCCACGGCCTGGTCCTGGAGATGCTCGCCGGGCCCCTGCCCGGCATCTACGACCCCACCGGCCCGGGGAAGCTGCTGTTCGCATTCTTCGCGGCGATGGCGGAGACCGAGCGGGAGAACATCCGCGAGTCGACCCTGGAAGGGCTCGACACCGCGGCACGCAAGGCAAGCACGGCGGCCGGCCCCCGGTCATCACCGACGACATGCTCCACACCGCGCTCCGGCGCCGCGCGGGCGGCGAGTCCGTCGAGCAGATCCAGCCCGACCTGATCATCCCCACCGGCAAACGCAAGGGCCAGAACCCCTCGGTGGCGAGCATCTATCGGGCGCTGGCCGAGCACGCCAAGCGCGAGGCGTACCCCGAAGCCGTCGAACAGGCCCACGCCGACTTCACCGCCCTCCAGGTCGGCGAAGTCCCCGGACCTCGCCCCGCTACCTCTGACCGAGCGTCACTCTGATTACAGAGAGCTACTTGTCACTTCGCCGTAGCTTCGGGAGGACAGGGCCGCGTCGTGCGCCGGGCCGCATGGCTGCGTACGGCGACGATCCCGCCCCTGTCGGAGGCGGACGCGTGGGACCGGGCCTGGCGGCAGGTGCACGGTGCCGAGCCGGGCGTGACGAAGGGCATCCTCAAGCGGTTCGGCAAGCGCTCGGGGAAGGTCGCCGGTCTCGTCGAGAAGCACGACGAGCTGAGGTCCACGGCGTCGCTCGCACTGTTCGACGCGCCCGCCGAGCCGGTGCGCGAGGTGCCCGCCGGCGCGGGGTGGATGATCGACCCCGCCGCCATCGGGAAGATCCTCGCGGACCCCGCGAACGCTCTGCGCGCGGACCGAACGAAGGCTTCCGCCGCGAAGATCAAAAAGGGCGCCGAGGTCTCCGCTGAGGAGGCCGCTCAGGGCCCGCGCGCGGCCCGCACGCGCACTGCGAACGAGCAGGTCAAGCCCAACAACCCCCCCTCCGCGCAGGGTCGTCAGAAGGGTGCTGACGGGGACGGCTCGAAGCAGTCCCGCGCGGCCCGCACGCTGGCTGCGGAGGTCGCCCGCGCGGCCACCCCGGAGCAGGCCGAGGCGGAGAAGAAGGCGGCCCGCGAGTGGGTCCTCGCGCGGCTGAGCGCGGACCAGCAGACCGGCTGGAAGGACGTGCAGCGGTACTTCGAGAAGGAGGTGCCCGAGCAGCGGTTGCGGGTGCTGCGCGGGGAGACCTGGTGCCGCGCGCGGATCAAGGAAGCCGAGCGCGAGCACAAGGGCGACGCGGTCCTTCACCTGGCCGCGACCAGCTGACACGCGCGCCAAATACCGGAGTCTGTAAGTCTGTGACTCCCGGGCTCACGGACTCCCGGAGTACCGGGTTCTGAACAACCGAAGAGTGTGCGAGACGGGGCCGGTCCCTCACCGACCAAGACGATGGCCGCCCCCGTCTCGCCACCACCCCAGATGAGGAGGCGAGACCAGCATGACCGAGACCGACGAGCGGACAGCGAAGACCGGCCGCGACGAGGCGATGGCGAAGGTGATCCGACTGCCCTTCGTCGACGCCGAGCCCGAGGCCTCCGACACCACCACGGTTCCCGAGCCCGCTGCGCCGGCGGCGGCCCGCGTCGACATGACCAAGCCCGCGGCCGCGCCCGTGCACGCGCCGGTCGAGGGGACCGTGTTCACGAAGGACGAGTGGGAGCTGGGGGAGGACGCGGAGGGTGACGCGCCGTGGATTCACCCGACGCTGCGGACCCCGGAGGGCCGTACGGCCCGGCGCGCATACGTCCAGCGCCAGGCCCGGCGCCGGGTCCGCCGGTGGGCGGCGCGGCAGTGGACGCCGCGCGGCATCGTCCCCACCACGATCCGCGGCGGGGTGCGCGTGCAGCGCTGGGTCCGCGGGGTCGAGGGCCAGAACGCCGACGCCGCCAAGCAGCGTGCCGAGATGCTCGCGCTGGAGGCGGCGCGGTCGGCTCGCCGGGCCCAGTTCGCACTGCTCCAGCGGGACGCGAAGAAGAAGGCGGCCGACGTCGCGCAGCAGGAGTCGTCGATGGCCCTGGTCCAGGCGACCGCGGCGCTCTCCACGGCCCGCGGCAAGTTCTTCCAGCGGGCGGCCGCCGCGTACCTGCCGATGGCCGGGATCGACGTCGCCGGGTTCGTGTTCATGGACGGCCTGATCGGGTTCGGTGCCGGGGTCATCGTCAACCTCGCGGTGCTGGCCCGTGTCGGCCGTCGCCCCGACATGACGCCGGAGCAGCTGGAGGAGCTGGAGCGCGCCGAGTCCGGGCTCCCGGACCGGTTCGAGATGGGCATGACGCCGCGGGCCTTCGAGGCGATGCTGCACGAGGCGCTGACCAAGGAGATCGGCATCGCCGTCCACTCCTTGCAGATCTTCCCGCGCAACTGGGGCTTCGAGATCCAGGTTGTGTTGAAGAACCAGACACCGGAGAAGCTGTCCGACAACCTTGCTCTGTTGGAGGCGTGCCTGCCGGGTGTGCGCACGAATTCGGCGCTGTTGCAGCAGTCCGCCAAGGCCCGTAATGAATGCGTGCTGCGTATTCCGGGAGATGACCCGTGGAAAGCCGTTCCGGAACTTCCGTACCGGGCGCCGAAGTCGGTCACCACTCACGAATTGCACAAGGCCCAGTTCGGTGCCGACATGTCCGGCCGTCCCCTGGCCCTTCCGGGCAAGCGGACTAACGCCGCATACATCGGCAAGCCCCGCTCGGGGAAGTCGACGATGCTGCGGGCCCGCCTGGACGCGCTCACCGCGACCAGTGACCGGATCATCGTCGGCATCGACCTGGGATCGTACGGATCGGGGTTCGGTCCGTACCGCAAGTGCATGTCCGCGCTTGCCCGGACGCCGAAGGAGGCCCGCATCGTTCTCGAATGGGCCCTGGCGGTCGGAATGGGGCGGCCGAAGCTGTTCAACCGGCTCGGAATGGGAATGAATTGGGAGGCCAGCCCGGAGCGCCCCGGAATTACCGTCGTTATCGATGAATTCCCGGCTCTGGTGGTGGCGGCCAAGAGCGAGACCTTTGCCGAGCCCGAGGAGGGTGAGGAGAAGCCGCTCCGGCTGGATGAACTGGTCAAGCAGATCAACCTCACCTCGCTCAAGTCCGACGTGAGCTTGGAAATCGCCTCACAGGGCGTCACCAAGGACCGGGTGGGCACAAACACGTGGCTGTCCGAACTTCCGGTCCAGGTCATGTGCGCCTGCGACAAGGACGACATCGTGCAGATCGCCGCCGGCGGCGCGATGGCCCAGGGCTGGAGGCCGGACCGGCTGCTACCCGCGATGGGTGACGCCATCAACGACGCCTCCGTGGCGTACGTGATGGCAGGCGGCGACTACTGCGAGCCGATCCCGTACCGGGCCTGCATCACCAGCGACGACGAGGCCGACCGCCGGGCCACCGAGCGGGCCGCGGCCGGGATGTGCGAGCTGGACAAGGCGTCGAACGCCTTCGCTCCCGGCGTCACGCTGCCGAACCCCGGCGGCGGCGACCCGTGGGACGAGGACGACGACGAGGACCAGGAGGAGACGCTGCCGGTTCTCCTCCAGGTGATCCGCTCGATCTACCGGTCCCTCGGTGACCCGAGCGGCCTGACGGATGACGAGCTGTTCGACGCCCTGCACGGCGTCCAGCCGGACACGTGGGACCTGGAGAAGTTCGTCACCGACGGCGGCACGCACATGACCAAGGGCGCCGTCCTGGCCCTGGTGCTCGACAAGGTCCTCGCCCCGCGGGGCGCGAAGTGGGCCAAGGAGTCGTACCGGCCCAAGGGTGCCGAGAAGACGATCAAGGGCTACCGCCTGCGCGACCTCAAGGGACTCGTCGGCGAGAGCTGACCCGCTCCGGAACACCCGGAAACATGCAGGTCAGCGAGGGGGAACCGGCCCGGAACAGGGCCGGAACCCCCGCCCCGGGCCGGAACATGTTTCCTCTCCCGGGACCTCGTTCCGGACCTGTTCCAGGCCCCTGACCTGCACGTTTCCCCTAGTTCCCCTGCTGTTACGTCCGGAAGATCACAAATGTTCCCCCGAGGAGATCCGATGCCGATCAGCCCGTGGCAGTCCTTCAACCCCGACGGTGGCGACTTCTACCTGTCCTTCGAGCGCCGTTTCCGCTACGTCGTCGAGGACCCCGAGCACACGTGGCGTCGGGTGTGGATTCCGACCGTGGTCGCCTGCCCGGTGTGCGAGGTGGACACCGGCCTGCGGCTGGCCTACAAGGTCGGCACGGACGTCGTGCTGGAGGCCGCCTGCCCGGTCGGGCACATCTGGGTCGAGCCCCGCGTCGACGTCTCGCAGTGGATGGCGTACTGCCGCTTCCGGGAGGGTCGGCAGGACATCGACTGGCTGTGGCTGATCGAAGCCGGGTTCGGCGAGGAGCCCCCGCCGCCGATGGAGGTGAAGGACATCATCGACGCGGCGAAGATGGGCGGAAAGCTGCTCGCCCGTGAGTGGAAGAAGCAGGCGAAGGCGACCGTCCGCAAGCCCGTCCGCCAGGCCAAGCGCGAGATGAAGAAGCAGGCCATGCGCCCGGTCGCCGCCGTACTGCGCACCGCGTGGGCGTGGCAGGCCGGTGGCGTTCAGCCGGTCGAGCAGCCCAGGCGGCGCAAGGAGCGGACCGCGCCCGAGCCGAAGACGCCGCCGGCGGCGGCCTATCGCAAGGCGTACGGCGTCCAGGCCCCCGAGAAGGGCCCGAAGTGCCTGGTCTGCGAGGACAGCGGCCACATCACCGCCCCCGGGATCTCCGTCCCCTGCACCGAGTGCGACGGACCGGCCGCCGCCGCCCTGGCGGCCGCCGAGCGTCGCGCGGAGCGCGCCCGCAAGGGCAAGGACGAGCGCCGCCCCGCCACCAGCACCACCAAGTAGCCCCGGCGCTGCCGCTGGCCCGGACTCTGTGACTCCCGAACTCCGGGACTCACAGAGTCCGGGACCGGCGGGAACGCCCGGTCACCCCGGCCGGACCCGACCCGACGAAGGAGTCACCCCGTGAACGTCCCCGTCAAGCTCACCGCCCTCGCCGCCCGTCTCACCGGCAAGACCTGGGCGCACGAGACCACCGAGCAGCTCGTCGCGGTGCTCGACCAGCAGATCGAGCGGCTGACCGACGAGCGCGCGCCGGAGCACCTGGCCGACGCCGCCAACCTCAGTAGCCCGGCCGCCTACCAGCCCGGCCTGATCGACCTGCGCGGCGACGCCTACGACATGGCCGTCTACCTGGACGCGCTGACCACCACCGCCGTGGCGCTCGGTGACGCCGACCTCGCCGATGCCCTGGTCGAGGCCGGTGAGTTCGCGCACGAACTCGTCGCCCGCCTCGCGGCCGCCGCCCACGCCACGATCCCGGCCCCCGCCATCCCGGTAGCCAACGCCGCCTGACCAGCGGAAACAAAAAGAAGCCTACAAATAGTGGGCACACGCTAGACAGGCCCACAAAAAGTAGGCATTCTAAGAGTGCGAGACCCGCTCAGGGGCCTCGCACCAACGGGAAGGAACCCCCGCTCATGACCGCGATCCAGCACCTCAACTCCACCGACAGCCGCGGCCGCGCCCTGCGGGCCCGGCGCCACACCGCCCGCGTCCTGCACCTGGTGGGCGACCACATCGGGACCCTCGCCATCGGCGTGGTCGGCGCCGGCGTCGTGGCCTGGATCGTCAACGACATCGTCGAGTTCGCCCCGGTCCTGAACGTCACCGAGGGCGTGGCGGTCCTGCTGGTCCTGGCCGTGTGGGGCGCCGCCCGGATGGTCGAGGGCTTCGCGTACGACGCCGCCGACCGCATCGACCCCGACAGCCGTGACGGCGACGACCTGTGGGACGCCACCACGGCCTTCCAGGGCACCGTCGAGGACCTGGCCAACGGCGCGAACTACGACGACATCCGGCTCGCGCTCCAGGCCAGCAACGCCCTGCCCGCACTGCACGGGCTGACCGTGCAGCTGCGCAACGCCTACGCCCAGGACGGCGAGATGGAGGAGGCGGCCGCGCTCAGCGACACCGCCGCCCTGATCCGCGCCGCCGCCGAGTCGATGGGACACCGCGACCTCAGCGAGTGACTTCGCCCCGGGGCGGCCGCCATCCCGGCCAAGGTCAGTCGGCCGCCCCGGGCCCCGAACCCGCTCCAGACAGGAGCAGGAGGAGAACCCATCCTCCCCCATCCCGAAGGAGCCCCCGACATGCCCAAGCCCGACACCGACAAGACCACCGAAGCCCAGCGCGTACAGCAGGCCCAGCAGCGCCTGGCGGCCGCGAAGACCACCCGCGACCAGCGCAAGGCCGACGCGGAGTTCGACTTCTGGGCCGACGTCGCCGCCGCGATCGACAGCGGCGAGGTCAAGCAGACCGAGGCGTGCGAGGCCATCGGCTACAAGCGCGAGTACGTCCGCCGCCAGCTGATCGAGCACCGCGCCCAGGCCAAGGCCCGGGCCGCGACCCCCGCCCCCGACTCCACCGACTGAACCGCCCGCGAGGAGCCCCGATGTCCACTCAGCCCCCGGCCCCCGGCCAGATGCCCGCCCCGAAGAGTCCCGCCGAGTTCCTGAGCGAGCACCGCGCCTACGCGGGCACCACCGTGGCCGCCGGCACGCTGCTCGCCCTGGCCCGGGTCTGGAACGCCCAGGGTGCCGAGCACAGCGTCGGCGCCGCCGGGCTGATGCTGGCCTTCGGGGCCGCCTCCGGCTACTTCGCCATCAAGAACGACGAGGAGACGGCCAGCGCGGTGTTCTCCTCCATGGCGCTGACCTTCGGCGCCCTGTCGGTCGGCGTCTACGCCGACCCGATCGCCCCCGCCCTGATCATCTGGATCGTCGCCGTCATCGCCTCCAGCGTCCTGATCGGCCGCTCCCGCCGCGACGACCGCCGCGTGGCCACCGCACACGCCAACGAGATGTCCGCGCTCCAGGTCGACCGCACCGCGGACATCACCATCGCCAAGATCGAGGCGAACGCGCAGATCGAGGTCGCCCGCGAGCAGACCGCGGCCGCCTCCGCCATCGAGGAGGCCCGCGCGCACCGCGCCGCCCTCGCCGACGGTCCGCTCGACCCGATCGCCATGCTCCGCGCCACCGGCCAGCTCCCGCCGCTGCACGTCGTCAAGGACGACGTCGACGGCGAGCGCCGCACCGCCTGACCTGTAGCTACTGAAGAGAGGAATCGACGTGATGTTGAACCGCCAGTACCACAAGCGCGTCATGAAGGCCGCCCTCAACCTGGTCGGAGCCGGTGGCGAAAGCGCTGCCACCCCCGCCGACCTCGTGGCCCTGGTCTTCGGCCGCCACAACTACGAACTGGACGTGACCGAGGCCGCCAGCTACCTGGATGCCGCCCGGGTCACCCGAGGGGCCCGCCTCCCTGAGCGGGGCACAGCCCCGACCGCACGGCGCGACAAGGCCGCCGCCCTCCGGCCGGCGAAGGCCACCGCCATCACGGTCTACACCCCGGCCGACCTCTTCCGCTTCCGTCGGGAGGGCGAGCACCTCAGCTGACCGGTAGCCCGGGGTCCACGTCCCGCACGTGGGCCCTGGAGATCTGGCCAGCACCACCGCGCATCCCACCCGTTCGTTCCATCGTCTGGAGAACCCCGTGAAGATCCGACTGCCCTGGATGAACCGCCGTGACCGGAACCGCTGGAAGGCGACGCAGAACGTCGGTCAGCTCGGAGGGCTTATGGCCCTCTGGCTGGAGGGCATCGTCGCCAGCTGGCCCGGCTACCAGCCGAACTGGGGGCCGGACGAGGAGACCAGCGAACTGATCCCGACCCTCGCGGCCGCCTGCCGGGCCGGGTACGTCACCATCGGCTCGCAGCCCGGCGAAGACCCGCAGACCGGGTTCGACGGCCTGATCTGGCAGCAGAAGGCCGCCGTCGAGGGCTTCGTCCGCGACTACGACCTGTTGCGCGCCCTGGTCAACGCCGCCGAGAAGGCGGGCCTGGACTACGAGGTCGCCGACACGCTGGACACCGGCGAGCGGGGCATCGTCGTCACCCTTCGCGACGGCCGCCCGTACACGGGCTTCGGCGGCTACATCGACGACGCGAACCTGCGGCGCACGATCTGGCCGGGCATCGGCTCCGGCGCCCTGGACGACATCTTCCGCTCCGTACGGGTCACCCTCGTCGCCCCGGAGTACGGCGCCGCCGCCGGGGCCCGGGTGTGGGAGGTCCTGGACTCCGTCACCGGTCGGGTGCCCGCCGGCGCCACGGCCCCGACGCGCACCGAGGAAGGCTGACACCGTGTTCGCCACCCTGTTGTGGATCGTCCTGGGCGCGGTACTGCTGAGCCTTCTACAGGCGGCCGTGCGCACGCTCCGGATGCCCCCGGCGTGCAGCTGGTGCACCCGCGTCTCCGGCCACCAGGTGACCGGCCACACCACCCAGCAGTGCCAGGGCCCCCGGATTGCCGAACAGCAGCGTGCCGACATCGACGCCGCCCACCAGCGGGACCTGGAGCGCCGCGACCGGCAGCTCGCCGGACACGTCGAACGGCGTACGGCGGAGCGGCAGCGCACCGCCGCGAAGCTCAGGGTCGAGCAGATCGGCACCGTCGCCACCCGCGGCCGTGAGATCCACATCACCGGATGGCGGTTCAGCACCTACCCGCACGGTGTCGAGGCCCCCGCTGGCGTCGGCCAGGCCTACTCCTACGAGGGCCGCCCTGAGCGGACCAGCGGCTGGACCGTCGAGGAGCTGCACGCCATGACCCACGGCGGGGCGTGCGGCTGCGACGTCGCCCGACTGGCCAAGACCCTGCGCTGACGGCTGCCCGCGTCGCCCGGCCTGGGGGAGCGGGGCGGCAAGGGGAGCCGGGACAGCCCCGGTCTCCGCAGAGAGTCAAGAAGGAGGTGGACCCTATGGCGCACTGGGCGGTTGAGATCCCGACCCGCACCCCGGGCGAGCAGCCCCGAACCGGGGTCCAGGTGTTCACGTATCCGGCGTCACGCTTCCCCGCCCGCGGTGACGTGGTCGAGAAGGTTCGCGAGGACGTCGCCACCGACACCGCGGTCCGGCACCGCAGCGGTGCGGTCGCCGACGTCGACGCCATAAAGGTCGTCTGGCACGACGCCCTGATGTAGATCCGCCCCGGGGCGGGCGACACCACGACCAAGCAATGCGCCCGCCCCGGGCCACCCGAACCCCCAGAAGAGGAAAGGGCACTGCCCATCATGACCCAGAAGACAGACGGAAAGCCGACTCCGGTCATCGTGATCCCGCTGGCCGACTCGTCGGTTCCCTTCCCGGAGATGACCGGAGACGAGCCGTGCCGCCAGGACCCCGATTTCTGGTTCCCCGAGCAGGGCGTGAACGCCGGTCCCCCCAAGGCGTTCTGCCACACGTGCCCCGTCCTGGCCGACTGCCGGTCGTGGGCCCTGGCTAACCCGCACCTGGCCAGTGAGGGCATCTGGGGCGGCATGAGCCGCACCGAGCGCAACGCCGTGCGCCGCAACTCGATGAGGCGTGCGGCATGACGAACCCGGCGTACATCGTTCAGGGCCTCGTCGTCCTCGCCCTGGTGGCCGGGTGGGCGGTGCACGCCCACCGGCTCCACCGGCGCCTGGACCGCTCCCGTCACGACCCGCTGACCGGGCTGTGGACCCGCGACGGATGGAGCCGCCGGGCCGGGCGGACCATCCGCCGCCGCCCCCGGGCCGCGGTCCTCCTTGCAGACCTGGACGGCTTCAAGACCGTCAACGACGTGCACGGCCACGCGGCCGGCGACGCCGTCCTGGCGGCGGCGGGCGAGCGGCTGACCGCATGGTGCGGCGCCCACGGCACGGCCGGGAGGCTCGGGGGAGACGAGTTCGTGGCCGTCGTCGAGGACGACGCCCGCCTGGACGACCGGCTCGCCGACCTCGCCGAACTGCTGCACCAGCCCGTCGAGCACCAGGGCGTGACGCTGACCGTCGGCGCCTCCATCGGAGCCGCCCGGCTCGCCGCGCTCCCCGAGCCGACCCTGACGGCCGCGCTCAAAGCCGCCGACCAGGCGATGTACCGGGTCAAGGGCCGCACCCGGCGCGGCCGCCGCCTGCTGCTGGCCCCGGCGTTCGCCGTCCTGCGCGGCCTCCCGCAGCGCCTGCGCCTCGCGGCATGACCATCGCCGCCCTCCGGCGCCTGCTGGACGAGGTGCACCCCGACGTCGTCCGGCCGCCCGCCCCTCAGCTTCCTCCCCGTCGAATCCATCCCCGCAGCAAGGAGAACACCCAGGTGAACGCCTACGACGCGGTAGTCCGGTCCATGAGCCGGGACGGCTACACCCCCGACCAGATCTCCGCCGAGCTGAACGTCCCCAAGGAAGAGGTCACCGCCATCATCACCACCACCGAGCAGGACACCGGACGGCCCGTCGCGGCCCCGGCCCCCGAACCGATCACCGAGACCATGCCCGAGGTCGCCGCCCTCCTCGCGTGGGCCGCCGCCCACGCCGACGCCAAGGTCCGCACCGACGGCGAGCAGGCCGCCGCCGTCCTCGCCGGACTGAGCGTGCGCCGCACCGTCGACGCCGAGCTGGAGAAGATCGCCAGCGAGGAGAACCAGCTGGAGGAACGCCTCGCCACGCTGCGCGCCCGCAAGAGCACGCTCCAGCCCGAGCCCGCCGGCGCCAAGCGCAAGCGGCCGGAGCGGGACTACGAGCCCAGCGCCGTACGGGCGTGGGCCCGCGCGAATGGCCACGAGGTGCCGGAGCGGACCCGTATCCCGAAGAAGGTCCTGGACGCCTGGCGCCAGCGCGAGAACGCCCCGCGGCTGGCCGCCGTCAGCTGACCTGCCCCGCACGTACCGCACGATCCCCGGGGCGCGGCCGCCATCCCGGCCAGGACTCACCGGCCGCCCCCGGGGCCCTCCGAACCCGACCGAGGAGAGACCCCGACATGAACCCGATCCCCAAACCGTCCGTGATCGTGATGATCGGCGCGAGCGGCTCCGGCAAGTCCACCCTCGCCCGCACCTGGCCCGCCGACTACCGGCTGGGACTCGACTCCTACCGGTGGGTCGTCTCCGGTGAGGCGGGCGACCAGGAGGCCACCGCCGACGCGGTGTTCGTCCTGACAGCTGTCCTGGAACGCCGTCTCGCCCGCGGGCTGACGTGTGTGGTGGACGCGACCCATACCGGCATCGAGGTCAGGAGGCGGGCGATCGAGATCGCCCACGCCCACCAGCTCCCCGCCGCCGCCGTGGTGTTGACCACGCCGCTTCCGCAGTGCCTGGACCGCAACTCCCGCCGCCCGGACAACCGGCGCGTCCCCGACGAGGAAGTACGCCGCCAGCACCAGCAGATCAGCCTCGCCCGCCCCGGCCTGCACTCCGAAGGGTTCGATCACGTCGTCACCGACACCCGGCTGATGCGGATGCGGTTACTGCTCCAGCGCGCCGTCGACCGCGTCCACGCCGACCACCAGGTCGAGGGCGACCACACCGAGCACGCCCGCCGGGTGCTGGCCCGCCGGTTCTTCGGCGAGGACCTCGCGGAGACCTTCCACTGGACGCAGCTGCGTCCCAACCACGACCCGGTCGGCGCCCTCGCGGTCGGCGGCGACGAGATCACCCTCGCGTACCGCACCTGGTTCCCCGACCCGATGGACTGGGGATTCGAGGCGCAGGTGCCGTGCCTGGGTGGCTGCTCCGGCCCGGCCTGGGTGCCGGTGCGCGGCCCGATGGACCTGCTCGCCGTCTACGACGACGACTTCCCCGAGGACGTCGTGCGGTGCGAGCGCTGCACCGCCGGCGCCACCGTCCGGGAGGCGGTGTGAGTACCGCGGTGAACCCCGACACCGGCGACGGGTTCGACGCCCCGACCCCGGCCGAGGCCTACGCCGACGCCCCGGACCTGCGCCGCGAGATGCACGAGGTGATGGAGCTGGGCGCCGTCCGCGACGGCCGTCGCGACGGGATGGTCACCGGGCCGCCCGCGCCCGACGCCGCGGCCGCCGAGCGCGTCTTCCTTCTGCGCCGGGCCGCCCTCATGGACCGCATGGCCGTCGACGACCCCGGGACCGGGGCCAGGGGCGCCGCCGTCCGGGCCGCGTTCGACCTCGCGCAGTTCGACCACCGGCACCCGGAGCTGACCGCCGGGCCGCACGGGCCCCGCTCGATCGAGTTCGACCCCAGCCAGCGCCCGTACGTCCGCCAGGAGTACGCCGCCTGGATCGCTGCCGGTCACTCCGGCGCCTGACCCGCTCACGAAAGGACGCGACATGTTCGAGGCTGGAGACAAGGTGCGGATCGTCGCCTGCGCGGACGACCCCCGGGCCGTCGGCAAGACCGGGCGGATCGTCGACGAGGTGGCCCCCGGGCCGCTCACCGGCGGCCGGTGGACCGTCAACCGGATCGGCCTGCTGATCGGCCCGGTCCTCTGCCACGGCAGCGAGTTGCAGAAGGCCTGAGTGCGGACCGCCGGGCACTTGCACCGCTCCGCATAAGTTGATTGAATTAGCGGTGTCGGACGGGGCGGAAGTCCCGTCCGGCACCGCACACATGAGCCCGACCAGGAGAAACCATGAATGAGACCCGCTCCACGACCGATGTCGTGGCCCTCGACCCGGACGGCTACGCCCCGGTCGACCACCCCGGCGTGACCGTGCCCGAAGACCGGCGCTGCTGGTCGGCGAGCTGGCCGGCGTACGCACCGGTGGACATCACGCCGCCCGAGCTGCGGGCGGAGACCCTGGCCCGGCACGTGCCCGACTGGGTGGCCGATGGGTGCGCCACCCCGGACCTGGTGCGCGACTGGGAGCAGCGCCAGGCCGTCGCGCTCGTACCATTCCAGCTCGACGGGCGGGGCTTGCCCCTGAACCCGCAGGGCCGCACCGGCCGCACCGGCCGGAATCTCGGGAAGTGGGGCGAGAGCGCCGCCGCGGACCCGATCGTGGTCGCGGGCAGCGGCGAACAGCGCCGGGTCCTGCTGATCACCAGGGACGACATCGAGCAGGAGGCCATCCCGGGCGGCATGTGCGACCCGGGCGAGACCGCTCCGACGACCCTGAGTCGCGAACTTCGCGAGGAGACGGGCGTCGACCTCTCCGACCACCAGCCGGTCATCCTTGGCCGGGACCTCGTAGACGACTGGCGCAACACGGATAGGGCGTGGGTCGCCTCCACCAGCGCGCTCTACCTGCTGCCCACCACGGTGACCGCCGTCGGCGCCGACGACGCCCTGGACGCCACGTGGTACCCCTTCGGCTCGCTCGCCCAGCTCGAAGCCGCGGTCAGCGAGGCCGGACGCACCCTGTACGCCGCGCACCGCCCTCTGCTGCAGCGCGCGCTCGATCACCTCGCCAAGTAGCCCCGCACGGACGGAGATGCCCGATACCGCGCCGCACTGTCCGTACGGCACGACAGCATTGAGCCCGGGGCCGACGGCCCCGGGCTCCACCACGAAGGGAAGTGCATGAGTATCATCGACACCGACACCGACCCGAGCGCCGTGGCGCACGCCGCCGTGGAGAAGGCCGCCACCGGCTTGCGGGCGCTGTACGCGCCGAGCGTGCTCGACGAGGCCGCCGCCCTGCTGAGTGACCTGTGGGCCGTCGGTGAGCGGCACGGTGTCCCGCCCAAGGCGTGGGACTGGACGGTGAGTCTGGCCAGCGGCGCGCTGGAGGTCATCGCCAGCCGCTACACCCGCACCCCCGGCCCCGAGCGCACCGGCGACCAGGTCACCGCTTTGAGCCGGGACCTGCTAGAGGCCCTGGCCTCTGCCGAGATCGGCCTGACCGTCCTGCCCGGGACACGGAAGCACATGACGATCGTCGAGCGGCGTCCCGAGACCCCGCGCGGCGGCTACCACGGAGACGCCAACCTCATCGTCGGGATCTACAGCAACGGCGGCTGGGACATCAGCATGAACGCCGACGGCGCTTCGGTCGTCTCCATCGTCGCCCCCGCCACCACCGCCGGCGCCGCCGAGGTCGCCGCCCTCGTTCGGGCCGTCGCCCGCGGTGAACTCGGCAACCCCTTCCGCAACTGACCCCCGCCCACAAGGAGAGCACCACCATGTCCGACTGGAACCCGACCACTCTCGTCCGCGTCGACCACGACCACGACCGCCGCAACGCCGACAGCCGCAGCGGCAGCCGGTTCGGCTCGTACGTCAGCGCCCGTACGGCGGAGCTGGACGAGGAGGACCGCACCGACCGCGCCGAGTTCACCGCGTGGGCGTGGCGGATCGCCACACCGCCGGTGATGTCGCCCGGCTACATCGACATCCGGCCCGACCTGTCGATCACGTTCGACCGCGACGAGGACGGCGACCCGATCGTGAAGGTCACGGTGCCGCTGCCCCACCGGGCGCTCGCCCGCGAGCGCCGCCCCGGCTACGAGGTGGGCGACTGGGATGCCAGGTACAGCCTCAACGAGGGGACGTACGCCCAGCTGTGGGCGCCCGCGTACATCAAGCGCACGACCGTCCTGGCGTCCGCCACGATGCTTGTGCCCGCCAAGGACTGGACCCTGTTCGTCCCCTCCGACCGCGCCGAGCAGCTGGTGGACGACGCGCAGCAGGCCGTGGAGATCGCCGCCCGACTCATCAACGAGTACGTCGGCCCGCAGGTCGCCGACCTGCTCGGGGCGTCGTAGCCGACCCGACCGAGGCGGGCACCGGGGCCGCGGACATCGGCCCCGGTGCCCGCCAGGGAGGAAAGCACATGAGCGAGACCATCACCACCCGCCGCCCGGCGACCGTCGCCGTGGCGGCGCCCGGCGTTCTGCACGCCGCTCTCGCCGTCTGCCACGGCGAGGCGCTGCCCGCCTGGCTGACGAAGGCCTCGCCCCGCTGCGGCACCGGCCCCGGCGGCACGCTGCACCTGGACGCGGCGGCCGCCGACGAGCTGGCCGACCTCGCGGCCGCGGCCCTGTGGGAGTGCCAGCAGGCCGAGGGCGAGGGGGAGCCGTTCACCACCCTGTTCGCCCAGGCCTGCGCCGCCGTTCTCGACTCCCTCGCCGCCGCCCGCCACACTCGAACTCAGACACCGGAAGGACCGCGATGACCGCTCAGCCCGTCCATCAGTCCGCACCGCCCCCGTCCCCCGCGGCCGCCGCGCAGCTGCGCGAGCGCATCAGCCGGCACGCGCGCGCCGCGCACTGGCTGCCCGCCTTCGAGCGGGACTGGGGCCACGCCCTGGAGACGGCCCGGCAGACGTTCGACCTGACCCCGCTGCACGAGACGATCCGGGAGTGGAGCGGCCGCCTGGACACCGCCCCGGCGGTCGCCGCATTCCTCGCGGGCGGAGCGGACACCTCCGACGGCGTCCCCCTGGAGGACGTCATCGGGTCCCGCGGGTGACCCCGGCCTGGCCCGCCCGGCTGTCCCCGAACGCGTCGGCCGTACTCGCCGGACTCCCGCCGGAGGTGCAGGAGATGGTGCGCGACGTGCTCGACATCGCCTCCCGCCAGCCGTGGGGCTGGCCCCAGTGGGACCCGACAGACCCCGAAGGACCCGATCTGCGCCGGGCCTCGATCGGCCCGCTCACCGTCGTGTACCTCGTGAACCAGCCCCGCCAGTACCTGTACGTGCTGGACATCGTCTGGGCCGGGTGAGCGCCCGTCACCTCCCGCGCGAGGAGCCCCCGCCGGTCCGCCGGCGGGGGTTTCTTCGTGCCCGGCGGCATCAGCGGCATCACCGGTCACCCACTTCGGCGTACCGTGCTGATCGCCCCCGACCGCGAGAACGAGGAGAGTGCCCGCCGTGACCACGCACGCGGTGCCCGGCGCCGAGCGACGACCGCCGATACCCGCCAGCCGCGCCGCAGCCGACGGCGACGCCCTGGTCCCGATCCGCGGCGGTCTGCTCGCCGCGGCCGCCGTCGTCGCCACCGCGGCCACCGTCCTCGCGGTCATCGGCTTCACCGGCTCGTACCGCTCGGTGCGCCAACTCGCGCTGGACTGGGGATGGGGCTGGTTCGCCTACGTCTTCCCCGTCGGCATCGACGTCGGGATCATCGGCCTGATCGCCGCCGACCTGTTCCTGTGCGCGATCCGCACCCCGGCCCCGATCCTGCGGTGGTTTGCGTGGGTGCTGACCGTCGCCACCATCGTCTTCAACGCGTCCAGCGGGTGGCCGGCGAACGGCAACGCCGGGTGGATGGACTACGTCGAGGCCGCCGCGCACGCCACGATGCCCGGGCTGGTCGTCGTCATCACCGAGGCCCTGCGCCGGGCCATCGCCCGCCGGGCCCGCATCGCCGACGGCCACGAGTACGAGCCGCTCGGTCTCGCCCGCTGGTTCCTCGCCCCCTTCTCCACCTTCGGGGTGTGGCGGCGCATGCGGTTGTGGGAGGTCTACACCCGCTCCGCCGCGCTGGATCTGGAGCGGGACCGGCTGACCCTGCGCGACGAACTGCGCGAGAGGTACGGCAGGAAGTGGAAGAAGGAGGCCCGGGCGTTCGAACTGCGCGCCATGCGTGACGCGCGCCGGGGCCTGTCGATCCCCGCGCACCTGATCGCGAACGTCGAGCTGCCGACCGCGAACGCCACCCCCGCGCTCACCGCGAACGGCGCGAAGGGCGACCGTGAACAACTCGCCCCCGGCGGCCGTTCCGCGAACGGTGCGAACGGTGACGCGTACGAGGAGGGGGCGGTGCCCGCGAACGACATGTCGATGAACCCGGCCGCCGCAAACGGTCCCCTCATCGACATGGAGACAGCGCGAACGGCCTGGGAACCGGCGAGCGAACGCCTGCCGGTCGCGCCCGTCGAGTCAGCCCCTCATGTGGGCTCTGACCTGCGCGATTCGCACCGCGAACGCTCGGTGGTCCCTGCGGCCGCGCCACCGAGGGCGGTCGTCAGGAGCGCCGTCCCTGCCCCGTACCACCCGGACGGGGCCGTAGCCGGAGCCGACCGCGAACTGGTGGGCGCGAACGCCGGGGCGCTCGCCGCGAACACCTCCGCGTACGCACCCGGGCCGACCGTGAACGGCGCGAACGGGTACCGCGAAGGCGCCGCCGACACCACGGTGGGGGAGAGCCGCGAACAGCCCGGCGGCCCGTACAGCGAGGACCGTGCCGGGCGCCGGCGCCTCGCGGAGGACTTCCTCCGGGCCAAGGAGGCCGAGGAACCGGCACCCTCCCAGGCGAGGTTCGCCTCCCTGGTCGGTGTCGCCCCGGCCACGCTGTCCAAGGCGATGAGGGAGTGGCGCGAGGACCACGACGACTGACCGCCGCCGTTGTGTCGACCCAACAACGCATCCTCTCGCGCCCCCATCCCGTTGTGTTGGCACAACAGGGTGGGGGCGCGGCATTCCGGCCCGGTGTCCGCCGTCGGTGGTGACGCAGGGGGCTCCGCCCCCCACACCCCCCGACCCTCCACAGAGGGGTGGGGGCGCCGTTTTTGATCTTGCGGCCGGTGGGTGGTGGCGGGTGGTGGTGGCCGGGGGATTCCCTCCGCGGCGGGGCACCCGGAGGGGACCACGGCCCGCGCCGGGCCGCAAGCCCGGGCCGCTTCGCGGCTGATCCCGGGCTTGCCCCCCGACACGGCCCGTGGTCGGCAGGGCCTGCCCCGCCGCGGAGGGAATCCCCCGACCGGCCCGTCGTGCGGTGTGCGGACGCCGGGCGGGACGCCGAAAAATGCCGTCTGAGCTGCTGTTTTGGCTTGACTCTGAGCCCAAAACTTGATTGAATTAGCAGTGTCGAAAGGGGCGGGAATCCCCAATCGACACCAGGACCCCCGGGTCCGCGCCGATCAACCTCAACGAAAAGGCACGCACATGACCATCACCGGCCACACCCCCGCCTGTCGCACGGATCTCGACAAGCACCCCGCCCGATACCTCGTCATCGTCGACGACCGCGACGCGCACACCAGCTGGGCCGAGCGCAGCCGCGAAGA
Source organism: Streptomyces sp. NPDC051662 (assembly GCF_040681655.1). NCBI lineage: Bacteria > Bacillati > Actinomycetota > Actinomycetes > Kitasatosporales > Streptomycetaceae > Streptomyces > Streptomyces sp. NPDC051662. The sequence continues at coordinate 21,416 of NZ_JBFAZD010000033.1, read as the reverse complement.
CCGGCTTCCCCAGCGCCGCGTGGTCTACGTCGAGCGCCAGGTCGACCACCCCGTGGTCAGCCAGCTCCAGTGGGACGAGCTGGAAGGGGACTGCCGGGACGCCGGGGGGTACCTGAGCCTGCTGACCTACACCGCCGCCAGCTACGCGCACGCCGCATCCCTCGCCCGTCGTGAGTTCGCCGTCGCCGGTGCCGTGGCCCGCATGGGCGAGGTGATCGACAGTCACCTGGAGTACGGCGGCCGCGGATGGGTCGCGATCCGCATCGCGGACGGCGGCAGCGACGGCGAGCTGTACGACGACTGCGACGCCGCCCGGGCCGCCCAGGCGCACCCCGAGCGCTGCACCTACTTCCCCGTCTCCCCGCTGTTCCCGTGGACGCCCCGCATGTGCGAGGAGCACCTGGAGTTCATGAACCACATGCAGCACGGCTGCATGGTCCACGGCACCCCGACCTGTCGCTGACACCCGGTCGCCGCCGGTGGCGCGAGCGGGGCGGGAATCCCGCTCGCGCCACCGGCCCGGCCGCCGAACACCGATCAACCTCAACGAAGGGCACGACATGACCACCACGACCCTGGCCTACCGACTCGGCGAACCCGACTGGGAACAGCGCTACCCCGTCCTGATCGGTGCCGACACCGTGATCGGAGCCGTCTTCCGCTGGCACCGGGACTGGCTCACCCTCACCAGCGACGGCGAGAACAACCTCGGTCGCCCCGAGAAGGGCCGCCGCGGCGTCCCCAAGGCAGCCGCACTGGCGGCGGCCGGACAGGTGGCCACCGAGTACGCAGCCGGTCGCATCACGTCCATGACCCTGGCCGATGTCACAGCCGCCGTGCCCGTGCTGGACGGCCCGGTCCCGCTGCTGCACCCGCGGATGCCGCAGAGCCCCCGCAACGTCGAGGCCGCGGAGAAGGTCATGGCCGCGCTCGTGCTGCACCGCTGGAAGCCGTACACCGGCTTCCCCGGCAGCGACAACCCGTGGTGGCAGGAGTGCGAGCTGTGCGGCTGGCAGGGTCCGCGCTACTGGTCGCACCAGCGCGGCCGCAACGGCGAGCTGCCCAGCACCCACCGGCACTCGGCGTCCAAGGAGTTCGGAGCGCCCGCCGGTTGCGTCGGTGACGCCAAGGTCCGCGAACTGATCGCCGCCTACGGCCAGTAGCTCCGCCCCGCCGCTCGTACGGCCAGCCGGACCCGGATCACCCCGGGCCCGGCTGGCCACAGGCCGTGGGGGCGTCGCCTCACGACCGACGAGCCGGCGGGGCGCCGGCCGGAGACGCAAGGCGGCCGACGGGGCGCAAAATGCGTGGGAATCCCGTCGGCCGCAACGGCCCGGCTGCCGAAGGGCCCTCAACGACGAGGCCACCACAACCGAGCGCGTCAACATGGTAGACGCGTCCCGCACACCACCAAGGAGCAGCACTGATGAAGACCATCGACGGACGGCCGTACGCCACCCGGGCCGAACTGTCCGCCCGCGCCGGGTACAAGGGTGACGCCACCCTCCGCGCACTGTGGGCGGAGCGCGAGAGCAACGGCCACCCGCCCGCCCGCCGGATCGACCGCGCCCTGTTCTGGGACCTGGAGGTCTGGGAGCGCTGGTTCACCGAGTACCGACGACAGGGCAACGGCGTCGACTACAGCGGCAACGCCGACGAGGAACTGCCCCCGGCGGGCCAGGCCAAGGTGCTCGGGATCAACGCCAGCGCGATCAGCCACTATCGCGACAACCCGCCGCCGGGATGGCCCGGCCCCGCGCGCGAGGAGAGGCTGGAGAGCGGCCGTGTGCGCGAGTACCGCACCCGGCGCCAGCTGTGGGAGTACGCCGACTCCGGGCCCCGGGCCGGAGTGGCCGGCCGTACGCCGGCGGAGGGGGCGGACCCCAAGGTCGCCCTGGCGGTCGAGGCCCTGGCCGCCGAGCCCGGCCGGAAGGCCGGGGAGACCGCCGCCGCCCTTGCCGAGCAGTACGGCGGGGGGCTGAGCACCTGGAAGCGCGCCGTCACCGAGGCCCGCAGGCAGGGCTGACCACCGACGGCGGAGCGCCCGGCCAGCACCGTCCCGACCGGGCGGACGCTGGCCGCCGGTGCGTCTCGGGAGAAGGTCAGAAAACCGGCTGTCCGTTCCCAGCAGAGGTGATGGGTCAGGCAGCCTCTGGTCAGGGCCCGTTCAGTTCAGCCGGGACGCTCGACGTCCGATTCGGTCCCAGCAGAAGTGAGCGGAGCGGTCTCGTGCCATCCGGATGGCTCCGTCATTCGGCATCCTGGCCACTCGGAAGGAGGCGCTGGGCGCGCTTGTCCGCCATCTCGATGGGCGCGAAGAACGGCGGCGTACCGTGCTTCTCAAGATCGACCAGATCGCTGAGCTGAGCCAACTTCATGCCCCGGTCGGCGGTGCGGCGGAAGCGTAGGAGTTCTCGGTCCACTGCCTCGCGGATCACCGGATCGGCCCCGTGGTCGGCCAGGTACCTCATGATCCTTTCCCGCAGGTCGCCCTGTTCCAGCTCATTGGCGAGCAGTGCGGCGACGGCGACGCGGCCGGCCCTGCGGCGCGCGAACCATCTCCCGATGTAGTTGGTCATTGAGGCCCCCTCCTTTGTTGAGTAGGAACGGTACTCGTACACCTGCCTCAGCCCGTAGGGGGCATGAGCCCGCTTGACGGGCCAGAACCAGCAGGACCCGCGCAGTTCGCCGAGCAGATCGAGCGGGACTCGGTCACTTCCGCTGGGAACGGACACCGGCTCTGAGCTGTGCTTTCGCCTTGACCCACCTCCCGAAACTTGATTGAATTAGCAGTGTCGGAACGGGGCGGGAATCCCGGACCGGCAGGCCGAGAATCCTCAACGACAAGGACCGACCGATGACCGAGAACGAGGCGGGGGAACCCACCCCCGAGACCTGTCTCCGAGTGGCCCGCGCGGCCGCCGAACTCGCTGCCGCCGCAGACGAGAAGGCGCTGAACGCCATGTGCCACAGCAGCTCCCGCACCGAGGCCCACCGGGAAGAGGTCATGCACGCCGTGCACCGGGAAGCCGTCGAGGCCGAACGGCACGCCGCCCGGGCGCAGGAGTACGCCGTCGACCCGGAGATGCCGGACAGTGCGCTGCGCTACTGCGCGAGCGGCGCCGTCGACCACGCCGTCCGCGCCCAGGAGGCGGCCGGGGTCGAGGTAACGGCTGCCGCGCTGCGCCCCGAGCTGGAGCGCAGGCTCACCCCCGAGGAGTACGCCGAGCGGGAGGGCGGGCGGCGCCGCGCCGAGGCGGAGCAGGAGGCCGCCGAGCGGGCCGCCACCGGCATGGACTCCGACAACCGGCACCTGGCCGCGATGAACGTCCATCTCGCCAAGGGCATCGTGCCCGCACTCGGCTGGACCGCCGGACACGTGCGGGTGCTGGAGGCTGCGGAGACCGGCCGCCTGTACGGGCGCGACGGACAGGCCCGGCAGGCCGCCGCGTACGGGGTGTGGAGCGGTGGCCGCAAGGTCAGCCGGGAGCGCACGCAGGCTCTGGGCGACGCCGGATACCTCCTCGCGGTCGCCGCGGTCGATGGCATCCAGCGGCTCGTACTCACCCCCGTGGGACAGGTGGCCCTGGAGCTTGCGCGGCTGCACCCGGAGGGCCTGTATGAGAGCGACAAGGCGGCGTACGAGGCTCGCTACGCCCGCTACGCGAAGCGGCACAAGCGCATGGACGACAAGAAGGCGGCCGCCCGCCGTCTTCCGGCCCTGGAATCCAGCACCGTGCGCCGGTACCAGCGGCCGGTGACGCTCGTCGAGCAGGAGGCCCGCGCCGCACGCGAGGCCGCCGAGCAGTGGGAGGACGAGGGCGGTTACTGCCCCGGCGTCGAGACGCCCCGCCCGGCCGTCGAGGACGCGCCGACGGCGGCCGCCGCACCCGCCGTGAGGCCGGGCCCGGCCGGGCCGGAACTCCCGTCCGGCATGTACTTCCTGCCGCTGCTGTCGACCCGGCTCCACGACTGGTGGGCGATCCAGTGCGGCCGGTGCCAGGGCGGCATCCGCGTCGAGCTGCCCGGCGAGTGGAACGACAAGTACGACGCCGCCCACGCCGCCCACGCGCACTACGACGAGGCCCACCGCCCGGCCGACGACCGACTCAACGAGCAGGAGATCGCCGAGGTGGAGCGCTGGCCGCTGTCGGACGCGCAGCGCACCGTACTGGGCTGGGCCGAGCACGCCGAGCTGGCCGAGTTCGACGACGGGTTCTGGGCCCTGGACTGCGTCCCGGACCGGTGGGACGTCAACAAGCGCGTGGCCCGTGCGCGGGTGACCGGACTGTGGGCGGCCGGGCTGCTGGATGTGCGCCCGGACGGCAACGGCCGCCGCCATCTCGTGAAGTCCCCGACCGGCCGGCGGGTGGCCCGTCTGGTGTGGCGCGCGGAGCGCCAGGGCTTCGCCGGACCCGCGGCGAAGGATGCCCGCCTCACCCCGCTTCCGGAGCGCAGCAACGGCTACCCGTTGCAGTCCGAGGGGCGTTACTTCAAGGGCGAGGCGCGACGCGCGGGCGCCCCGGCACCGACGGAGACCGCGCCCGTTCCCGCGGCCGCCGTTCCGACAGCGGCGCCGGTACCGGTGACGGCGCCAGTGCGAGCCGATCGGCCCCTGTTGCGGCGCCTGTTCGCCCCGCGCTCCGCCCGCAAGCAGCGGTCCGCCCACGACGTCCGTACGGTCATCCGGCGCCCGCAGCGCATCCTTACTCCAGAGGAGCGCGAGCGGGTGCAGGACATGCCGCTGCTCAACCTCCAGGGAGCCCTGATCATGGGCATCACCGACCCGGTCCCCAACGCGTCGCCGATGCCGGAGGAGGACGGTTCGTGGGTGCGTGAGCACGTGTGGCCCGCCCACTTCCAGCCGACGGAGGACAGGTATCCATTCGGCTTCCAGCGGTGGAGCATGTGCGAGCGGGGCACGTGCTGGAACTGTCTCTCCGGGCGGCACGACATCTGCGTCCACCGGCAGAAGAACGGCCCGGACGTCGACAACAACCGGGACTGGGTGACCAGCCACCAGGGGCGCACCGTCGCCGAGTTCATCCCCCGGCCGGGCGGCGAGCCGTGTGTGTGGTGGTGCCGGTGCGAGTGCCCCAAGGACGGCCCCGCACCGGCCCGTCCGACGGCGAAGGCGAAGGCTGCTCCGGCCGCTCCGCCGGCGGCGCCCGAGCCCGCTTCCGTACAGGCCGCAGCGACCGTCCGGGCGCCCGAGGCGGATGCGGTGCAGGCCGCCTTGTGGTGACGCGGGGGGCGCTGCCCCCCACACCCCCTGGCCCTCTCTCCAAGGGGGCGGGGGGACGGATGCCGACCTTGCGGTGAGTGGGTGGTGCGGGGGTGGGGGCGGCCGGGGGGCTCCCTCGCCGGACGGACACCCCGAGGGGGCCACAGCCCGCGCCGGGCCGCCAGGCCAAGCCGCCTGCGGCGGTCGCCTACGGCGAGCCCGGCACCCCGACACGGCCCGCGGCGGCTGACGCCTGCCCGACCGACGAGGGAGCCCCCCGACCGGGGTCGTCGTACGGCGTTCCGACGCCGGAGCGGAAACGGCATGTGACCTGCATGAACGTCTTGACCTGACCCCTAAAACTTGATTGAATTAGCAGTGTCGGAACGGGGCGGGAATCCCGGACCGGCACCACGGAAGACCTCAACGACAAGGACAGAGCACATGAGCGATGTGCGCGACGTCACCGCGACGACGGACGAGGGCGGGCGCCCGTACGCGAACGGCTTCACGCCAGCGGTGAGCGACTGGGACGGCTGGACGTGCGAGGACGACTGTGCCGTCTGCGAGACCGGCGCGGACTGCGCGGACTGCCGGGCGTGCACCGACTTCGCGTTCCCCTACCCGCCGCACTGGGCGCGCACCTGGCAGGAGGGCGAGCCGGAGCGCGGCGTCGAGGCGTTCGGCGGACCAGGTGGCATGTCGGCCGGGCGCGAGCTGGTCGACGACGGCGGCGACTGGGTGCTCATCGAGCAGAACCGGGACGCCGCGGCGACGGCCCGGGCGGCCGGTCACTGGGTGGTGGAGGCGGACATCAGGACGCTGGACCCCCGCCACCCCGCCCTCCGCTGCACCCGCCGCTTCCATGGTTCGCCGCCTTGCCAGACCCTCTCCGACGGGGGCAAGCGCTCCGGCTGGAATCGGCAGGAGATCTCCGAACTCCAGAGCATCATGTGGCAGGCGTCCGAGGCGTTCGGCTTCCTGGAGGTCGACGACCTGTGCAGCCTCTACGGCGGACCCCACCACTACTACGGCGACGTCATCGACGGCATGGAGGATCACCCCGACGCGGACGGCTGGGGCGACCAGTGCGGAGGGGGTCACCTGCCCCCCTGCATGACCCCCGCCGCGTTCCGTGAGTGGGCCGCCTCGGCGGTCTCCGACGAGCGCACCGCGCTCATGGCCGAGATGCTGATCTGGCCCATGTGCCTCGTGCAGATCGGCGCCCCGCTGGTCTCCATCACGATGGAGCAGTCGGCGAACCTGCTCCGGCAGACCCCGGCCCTGGCGGAGGCGATCCAGTCCGAGATCACCAGCGTGGAGGGCTTCGGCTGGGCGTGGTGCTCGTGGCAGATCGCGGACGCCGCCGACTTCGGCGCGGCCACCCACCGCGAGCGGGCGTGGATGGTCGCCACCCGCTACGAGCAGCCCCGCTACGCCGACCACGTCGACGGCCAGGCGGCGGCCCGCGAGATGTTCGCGCACGTGCTCAAGAAGACCGGGCAGCTGCCCGACTGGATGCCCGAACTGGACCGCCGCATCGAGCCTTACCAGGGCCGCCCCGCACTGCCGGTGGTGACCGTCGCGGAGGCGCTGAACCTCCCGGCGAACTGGTGGGCCGACACCCGCGGCAAGCGCACGGTCAACCCCGAGACCGGCCACCTGCGGGGTGGCGGTAGCTTCCCCCTGAACCGAGTGGGACCGTGCGCCACCGCACCCTGGTACGGGATCAAGTTCCGGCCCGCGGACGTCCCCCAGGGCGAGGGCACCGTCAAGATCTCCCTGCCGGATCTGGGTGCCCTGGTGGGCTTCCCCCGGGATCACCCCTGGACATACATCCCCGCCCGGGCGGGAGCGAAGGGGACCCGGAACATCGCGCAGATGATTGTCGACGCCGTCTCGCCGTTCATCGGCGCCGCCATCTCTGCCGCAGTCCAGGGCGAGGACTGGTACGAGCCGGTCACCGGCTACCAGGCGGCCGTCTACCAGCTGCACGCGGCGGCCGAGCCGACCGTGCGGCCGGAGGTCGAGGAGCAGCTGACGCTGTTCGGGAAGCAGACCCTGCTGCGGACCCTGTTCGCCCCGCGCACCCCGGCTCCGGTCACCGACTGGAAGCCCGCCGTCTGAGTGGACGGGCGAGAGGCTGAACGGCGAAGGGCCCCGCATCGCGGGGCCCTTCGCTGTGTGGCTGGGAGTGTCGAGCGGTCAGGCCGAGGAGGTGGCGCCCGCAGTCGCGGACGTGCCTTCCTGCGCGGGGATCGTCCCCGCCGGCGAGGAGCCTTCGGCGGTCGTCCTGGAGGACTGTCCGTCGGCCTTCTTCGCCGTCGGCCGTGACCGCTTCCGCGGCCGCTTCGCCGGTTCGTCCGCGCCCAGCTTCGTCAGTTCATCCGACGTCCAGCCAGCGGCTTCGGCGTCGACGTACGCCTTGCCGTACGGCTCGTCGAGTTCGGCCAGCTGGTCTAGCAGGGTGCTCCGCTTGGCCAGGACGTCCACCAGCGGGCCCGCGGCCGCCATCCGGCGTTCCTGGACTTCCTTCATCTTCTGCAAGATCTCATCAGCGCTTGGCATGCGGTGATCGTAGCGTCTGTCATTCTGACGGCCAGCCGGAATGCGGGTGGAATGCCGCAGTCGGTAGCGGTATTGACCGCACGTCATGAATGGGCCGCGCTTTATAGAGGGCAGTAACCACAGGCAGCAAGGTAGTGCTCACTGGGCCCAGTAAGCGGCATCCCCGTTCGCCCCTCCATTAGGGTGGCGTCCGGTGATCATGGGTCCGAGCACGGACCGGTTGAAGACCGGAAGGGGCTGTGGTGGCAGAGCCAACAGCGGATGAGACACGTCAGCGCCCCGCTGCGCGGCGACGCGAGCGCGAGGCCGGCGGCACTCGCGAGACACGCATCAAGGTGTCGTACAACGACGACGAACACGCGATCGTCAAAGCGGCTGCTGAGCGCGAGCGTCAGGCAACGGCGTCCTGGGTCGGACGCGTATCACTGGACGTTGCCGAGGAGATCGTCGTGCCCACGCCCGTCCACGCCAAGGCCGTGGTCGCAGAGCTGATCGATGCGCGGAAGCAGCTCAAGAGGATCGGGGTCAACTACAACCAGATCGCGAAGGTGCTGAACTCCGACGGCGTGGTGACCGACCCGGAAATGCTTGCAGTGCACCGGGCACTGCTGACGGCTATCCGGCACCTGGACGAAGCCACGCTCCAGGTGATGAGAGAAAGGAAGGAGCGGGGGTGATTCCGGAGAAGCTGGACGAGGGCAGCGACACCTACGGGCTGCTGCACTACCTGTATGGGCCGGGGCGGCGCGACGAGCACACGGACCCGCACATGGTGATGGCGTGGGATCCGTACGTCGATGACCCGGCCCGTTCGTCCGACATGACGATCTCGGATCTCGCCCTGCTCTTGGACGCCCCAGTCTTCGCGATGCGGGGGAAGAAGCCGAAGCTGCACGTGTACCACGTGGCAGTTCGCAACGCCCCCGAGGATCGCATCCTCAGTGACGAGGAGTGGGCGGAGGTGGCGCGCGAGATGGTGCACGCCGCCGGGCTCGCTGAGCACGGTGATGACGAGGCATGCCGATGGGTGGCTATCCGGCACGCGGATGACCACATTCACCTCGTGGCGACCAAGGTGCGCGAGGACGGACGGCAGCCGAACTTGCGCCAGGACATCGTCAAGATGCAGGCTGCGGCGCGCGCCTTCGAGGTGCAGTTTGGACTCCGTCGCCTCAAGCACGGAGACAAGACCGCAGCACGCTGGCGGAAGGCCGGCGAGCTGGAGAAGGCGGAGCGCCGCGGCTTGAACGAAGCGCCGCGCGTGACCCTGCAACGGACGGTGCGCGAGGCGGCCGCAGCGGCAACGAGCGAGGCCGACTTCTTCGCTCGACTGGCAGCGTCCGGGCTACGTGTGAAGCAGCGGGTCGCCCCGGACAGCAGGGTGACCGGCTACTCCGTCGCGATGCCGGGGGACCGCAACCCGGAGCAGACGCCGATCTGGTTCTCCGGAGCACGACTTGCGCCGGACCTGTCGCTGCCCCGCGTGCGGGAGCGCTGGAACACGGCCGTTCCAGCACAGCGCGTTGCGCCCGAGGAAATGTGGCGCGTGGCCGAGGGCAAAGTGCGCGCGGCCGCCGATCAGCTCGGGGCCGACGGGCTGGCCCAGGGGGCAGGGGACGTGGCCGCGCTCGGAGACCTGATCGTGGTTGCCGCCGTCGTCTCGCCGCGCCTGGTCCGCAACAAGATCAAGGAAGCTGCGTACGAGTTCGAGCGAGCCGCCCGAGCACCCGGCGACCGCGCGCTGGAGGGTCAGGCGCGCGGACTCTACCGGGAGTCGACGCAACTTCTGTCGCAGTCGGTGGCTGCGGCCGGTCGCAGCGACACCGTCGCCGCGCTCGGGTTTTTGCTGGCCCTGGTGACGGCGATCGAGGCGTCCCGGCGATGGCACCAGGCGCAGGACCACCGCGCCCAGGCGCAGGCCTCCGGGCGGGCCGGTCGACTGCTGCGTGAGGCGGTCGAGGTGACCGCCGGCGCGGCCGCCGCCCGGGAGTACCGACCCCGCCCCAAGCGTGCGGTCGCACGACCTGGTGGTCCCCGCCGGACACCCGCCGTGTCAGGCGAGCGGCCGATGGCGGGTGTCGTCCAACAGGCTCTGCCCGAGCAGGCGGCCGCAGTGCTCGCGGACCCGGCGTGGCCCGCACTGCGTACACGCCTGATCGCGGTCGAGAAGACGGGCGAAGACCCCACCGATGTTCTGGCCGCAGTCGCCGCACGCCGGGAGATGACCTCAGCGGACTCCGTTGCAGAGGTGCTTACATGGCGTCTGGACGGGTGGCAGCGCCAACGAGGTTCGACGGCGCCCACCTCCGGCAAGAATCCGTCGCCGACGTCCACGGGGGGCACCGGACGCACCGGTACAGCCCGCAAGACGGGGGCGCCCGGACCGACACGTCGGCCGCCGGGCGATGAGCAGGGCAAGGGACCGAAGCGGTCCCGGTAACGAGGGGAGCGAGACATGGCAACACCAACGCCAGAGGAGCAGGCAAGCGAGGCTTTCGCGGCGGCCGCCGCCGAAGCGGTGCAGACTTCCGTGATGGCGTTCCGTCTGGTCATGGCCATCGCGGACGCGGTGCGGCGCCAGCAGCAGAAGAAGGCGGGGAAGGAGGAGGAACTGCCGCCCGCCGGGAAGGCGACGACCGAGGCCTCCGAGGAGGTGAAGAAGTTCCTGCCGCCGGACATCAGCGCGGCGCTAATGGATGGCGCGGACTGGCCGCAACTCGCGCAGCAGCTCATGGCTCTGCGCAATGCCGGGGTGGACCTGGAGGCGATGCTCCCGCGCGTCGGGGAGATCACGGTGACGGTCCGGGACGCGGTCGCTGCGAACGCCGAACGGGTGGCCCGCGAGGGCACGGACACGTGGGCCAAGATGCTGCGGGAGACGACGCCGGCGGGACCGGTGCGCGAGGCGATTCTGTCCTCTCCGGCGTGGCCCGAGATGGCGGCGACGATGGCGAAGTTGGACGAGCGCGGTGTCGACGTGCGGGCGATCCTCGCGTCCGCGCACGAGGAAGGCGTCGGCGTCGACCAGGCCGTCGCGAAGGTCCTCGCGGCCGCCGAGGTGCCGACCACGAGTCGCGACGCGATGTTGTCGTACGGGCCGCTGACGACCGGGCTGGACATCCCGAAGGACTTGGATCTGTCCGACCGGGAGCGAGCCCTTCGGCAGCTGGCCATCGCACCGTCGGAGAACGCACGCTTCATGCGGATGGCACGCGAGGCGATGCCCGGAATGGAGCGGGAGGCGGACCTGCTCGTCACCGCGAAGCAGTGGCCGTTGGTCGCCGCGCGGATGGCCGACATGGAGCGTGAGGGCAAGCCGGTTGCGGACCACCTGGCACGCCTGTCGAAGGACACGTCGTGGCAGGAGGGACCGAAGACACAGATGGGGGGACGACTGGTCCAGGCCGCCAACGATGCACTGCGCAAGGCGGCCGGCGGGCCCGCGACGGAGTCCCGCGTGAAGGTGAACACCACGGCCGCCCGGTCGCAGTCGCCGAGCGTGGGACCTACTAAGGCGACCGCGGCGAAGGGCGCGGCGCCTACCTCACCGGCGGTGGCTCCGCACCGGGAGACCGGGCCCATCGCGAAGGGCGGCAAGACCAGGTAGTCCACGCCCCGACACACGTGTGCCGCAGGCCCTTTCGGGTCTGCGGCACACGCCGTTTTGAGGGTCAGGGGCGGGTCGCGCCGACGTAGTCACCCTGGGGCATCGCCGAGGTGAGCGGTGCGACTTCCACGTGGCGCCCGGTGCGCGGCGCGTGCAGCACGTTGCCGTCGCCCGCGTACATCGCGACGTGGTAGATGAAGCCGCTTCCACCGTGTGCCCAGAACAGCAGATCGCCCGGCTTGAGATCGCTTCGGGAGACGGGCCGGTCGGACGTGGCGCCGTACTGTGCGTCGGCCGTCCGGGGCAGTTTCAGCTTGGGCCAGTAGGCGTACTGGACGAGGCTGGAGCAGTCGAAGCCGACGGTCTTGCTCGCGGCGCACCGGCCGCCGCTGTAGCCGTTGGTGCCGTCGCAGAAGCCGGTCGACGCGCCTCCCGGTCCGCCGCCACCGTACGCGTACGGGGTGCCCATCCGGGTGGACGCCTTGCGCAGCGCGTCCGCGCCCGCGCCGGACCCGGAGACCGTGAGCAGGCCGGGGCCCTTGAAGCGGTCCATGGTCGACAGGATGAGCTTCACGTAGTTGAAGGTCTCGCCCTTCGCGAACGACTCAGGCGGCACCCCGCCGAACTCCTGGACGCGGCCCCAACCCGCGTTGTACCCGGCCAGCGCGAGCGACTGGACACCACCGGGGTAGCCGGAGTTCTTCGCCGACTTCATCAGCGAGCACATCATGCGGCCCTGCGCGATGACGGCATCGCCTATGTCCCACGGAGAGACCTCTCCGTTGCCGTCCGAGTCGCGTCCCCACGTCGCCCAGGTCCCCGGCATGAACTGCGCCGGGCCCTGCGCGCCGACGCTGCTGGTGGCCTCCTCGCGGCTGGTCTTGAACTTGCTCTCCTGGTAGAGCTGAGCGGCCAGCAGCGCCGGGGTCATCCCCGGTTCCTTGCAGTCGGCATCCGCCTTCAGGATCCACTTGCGGAACTCTTCGGGAACGCCCTGCAACCCACCACCGCCGTCGGACATCTCGGTGGCCGATGCGTCGTCGTCCGCGATCAGCACCACCACCCCAAGGAACGCCAGCAGGACGATGCCTATTACTGCGGCGACGGCTCCAACGAGCACCTTCACGCGCTATCCCCCCGTGCTTTTTTCTCTCTTCGCAGTCGTGCCAGTCGTGTGACTTTCTGCCGTACTAGATCACGGTGCGATCGACATGTGCGCCTACATTGCGTGGGCCCCCGGGCCGTGAGCGTGACCACGGTTCACGTAGGGTCAGATCAGGTCTCGCATGGGTGGACTTCGCTCAGCGAAATATGGACCGCTTCATTTCGTGCAGCGAAATGACGGTGTCCGCGCGGGACTGTTGGCGACTCGGGGGTGTGGCTGATGGATGCGAATGTTGACGCGGCGATGAGTGCCGGGGTCACCAGCGGTGATGCGGACGCCATCTCGAAACAACTCCTGATTGGCGAGCCGAGTCTGTGCCTTTGCGTATTGGCGTAGAGCTGCATCTGTGATCTGACCTCCAGCTACCGCGAAAACACCGTCCAGGTTTGTCGGAGGTTCACGCTAGCCTCAGTGATCCCAAGAACCCAATATCGTGACTTAAACGAAGGCATACAGGGGGGAGTTGCGGCATGACCGCCCAACAGGTGGCGTCAACCCCGGGCAGCGCAGCGCCGGTTGTACTCCGGTGGGCGCTGATGCCGGTGGACGGCAACGGCATTGCAGTTGCGACGGTGGCCCGGATGCTCGACGGTGACGCCGGCGGCGCCCGTGCCCGTGTCCTGGCGCCGGGGGAGTACATCCCGTACGGAGTCGCCCCGGTGCTCGTGGCCGACACGACCCTGCACGGTGCGACGCGCGTGGAGGAGACCCTGCTGCGGTGGGGGCCCCTGCCGAGGCCGTGGCTCGTGTGGGTGGCTGACGCCCCGGTACGTCCGGTCCAGGACGCCCGCTTCCTGATCCGCGCCCTGGAAGGGCGTCTGGCCGGGGTGGCGAAGGTGCCGTATCTGCCGGTCCTGCGAGCTGTTAAGGGGCCTGACGAGGCCCTGGAGTACAAGGACGTCCAGTCCGCGGCCGAGAAGCTGCGGCGCACGATGGAGAGGAACTGATCATGGCCCTGGAACGGCTCGCCGCGACGATGTACCTGGCGGCGGATGGCGACAAGAAGGGCGGCCTCATTCCCGGGGCCAAGCCCACGAAGATCCCCGGGATGGACGGCCCCGTCGCCGAGATTTTTGGATACGGCTTGTGGCTGCTGATCCTGGCCGGGGTCGGCGGTGCGGGCTACGGCGTCTACAAGCTCGCCGTGGCGGACAAGTCCCGTAACGGCGGCGGGTCGGAGCCCTTCAAATGGATGGGCGGCGGCATCGCGGCCATCCTCTTGTCCAGCTCCCTGATCGCCATCCTCAACGGCATCGCAGGCTGAGGAGGCTGACATGGCACGCACCAGGGGGACATGGAACACCAAGGGCATGTGGTTCGCGGGCGTCGCACTCGCGGCCGTGCTCGCGCTGACGAGCTACGCGGTGCTCAACGGGGACGACGAAGGGGCGGACACACCGGCCAAGGGCGGATCGAGTGCGAGTGCGAGCGCGGCTCCGTCCCCGTCGGCGTCGTACGCGCCGCCGGACGACTGGACCGAGCCGAGCCAGTGGGCAGCGCTGCCGCGGGGGGAGCGCACCGACGAGCGAGGCAGCCAGGTCGGCTTCCCCAAGAGCACCGAGGGCGCCGTGGCGATGATGGTGGCCGCCAACACGACCGCCGTCGAGGGCGAGAAGTCCAACGTCGACGAGCAGCTGCGTATCTACCACTCGTACATCGGCAAGGCCGACCAGTCCTCGGAGAACGCCAAGGCGATCGAGCTGAACGCGATCGACAGCGACAAGGCCTTCGCCAAGCAGATGAGTGTGGAGGCCGGGCAGCCGCTGCCGCCGGGCGCGTACGTCCGCAGCGCCGTGGTGGGCTACAAGGTCATCAAGAAGTCGGACACCGAGGTCAGCGTGTGGCTGCTGTCCCGGGCCGTCCAGAAGGCCGGCGAGATGACGAAGGAGTCCGGCTCCTACACCCGCACTCTGGCCGGCGCGCAGTGGGAGGGCGGCGACTGGAAGGTGACCAGCGTGGCCACCGAGCGTGCGCAGCAGGCCGTCCAGGGGCAGCTCCAGCCGGAGATGGCGGCCCCGGGCGACCCCGAGTTCAACACGTCCGGATGGACGGCCATAAGGGAAGCGTCGTGAGGCGGCGGCTCGTCACGCTGCTGCTCGCCCTGGTCGCCGTGTTCGGTGTGTCGGTGTCCGCGCCGCCGCCCGCGGTCGCCGACGGGCCCATAAGCAACGGCATCGAAGGGCTCTGCCGAGTCGGAACCGGCCCGGTCCTGGGCACGATCCTCGGCATCAAGGGCAAGCCCACCGGTGTCGGCGGCCTCACCGGCTCAGGGATGTGCGACGCGATCGGCGACGCGGGCGAGAAGGTCATCAAGGATTCCTGGAAGAACGTCTGGGACAGCGTCCTGGGCGACATCGTCAAGAGCGGCCAGGACGTCGGGAAGTGGGTCATCAAGAAGACGCTGACCTTCTCGTTGCTGGGTCCGTCGGTGGACCTGGAGGGCACCGGGCTGTGGGGCGGGAAAGCGACCCTCGCAGGCATGTTGACCTGGTTCGGGTTGCTCATCGCCGTGGCCGGGATCATGTGGCAAATCGGCAAGATGGCGCTCACCGGGCAGACCAAACACGCCGGTCGCGCGATGACCGGATGGATCGAGAACCTCTTCCTGTCCACCCTCGGGGTGTCCCTGTTCGCGCTTCTGCTGGTCCTCGGGGACGCGATGAGCGCCGGTCTGGTCAACGCGACCTTCGCCGACGACGGACAGGCCTACGAGCGGATCGTCAAGGTACTGCTCCCCACGATCGGGAACCCGATCACGAGCCTCGCCGTGGTCGCCGTTCTGCTGCTGATCGGCTTCGTTCAGCTGGTCATGATTTTCCTTCGGCAGAGCGCGATCCCCATCATCTGCCTGCTGCTGCCTGTGGCCGGCGGCGGCCGCACCGGCGGTGACACCACCCGTAAGTGGGCGCCCACCCTGATCACCAGCGGCATGGTCATCGTGGCGTACAAGCCCACGGTGGCCATCATCATCTGCACCGGCTTCGCGGAATTCGGGCATTCCAAGACCTTGGCCGAGTGGTTGCGCGGTTGCGCCACCCTCGTCCTCGCGGTCATCGCGCCCGGTCCGCTCACGAAGATCTTCGCGCCGTTCGGCGCGGCGGTCGGCGCCGGGATGAGCGCGGGCGGAGCCAGTGGCGCGCTCGGTGCGGCCGCCAGCTACGCCGCCGGAAAGTTCGGCGGGGACGACGGTGACAGCGGCGGCGGAGGCGGTGGAGGCGGTGAAGGCGGCGGCCCGGACGACGCGGTGAGCCACGCGCAGCGCGTCTCGCAGAGCATGGGTCCGCAGGGCGGCGGCGAAGGCGAAGAGGGCGCGGGCAGCGACGCCCAGGCGCAGGCCGCCCGGAACGAGGGGGCACGCGTGCCCGGCCAGGGCGGACCCGAAGGCGTCGGGGGTGTCGGGGAGGGCCTGACGGAAGGCGCCGCGGGCACCACCGGCAGTACGGCGGCGGGTGCTTCCAGCGTCGCCCTCCCGGTGGCCGCGGCGATCCAGGTCCTGGACGGCGTCAACGACGCGGTGCAGGGAGCAAGCGGAGCGGTCGGAGGAGATCAGCAGTGAGTGCCCATGAAGTGCCGAAGACCCTGATGGTCGAGGGCTTCCGTGCCCGCCGGAGCTTCGGCTTCGGCGGGCTGTCGCGGACCGCGACGATGATCGGGGCCGTGGTGCTGATGGCGGACGGTCTGATCGCCACGCAGGCGCCGCTCTCCCTGCTGGTCACCTTGCCGGTGACGGGCATGGTGTTCGCCCTGGCGGCTGCGAAACGTCACGGGATGTCCGCGCTGGCCTACTACTGGGCCAAGGCCTCATGGAAGAGGGCGGCGCGGTTCGACGCCACCTCCTATCGAAGGCTGTTCCTCCCGCACCCGTACGCCCTGGACCTTCCGGGGGTCGGGGCCTCTTCCACCCTGATCAAGGTCCACGATCCGACATCCGGTCGGCCCGTCGGTGTCGTCCACAACCGGATGACCGGGTACATGACCCTGACCACTCTTCTCGCTCCGGGCGGCAGTCTCATGGCGCCGACCGGGGCGGTGCAGAGCAGTCTGCGTACCTGGTCGTCCGTGCTCGATGCGATGAGCACGGACGAGCAGGTCAAGGGCGCGAGCGTGACGATCCAGATCACCCCGGGGGCGGGGGAGGCGCTTGGTGACGACGTGAAGGCCCGTACGGACCCGAACGCCCCGAAGCTGGCCAAACGGATCATTGACGAACTGGTGCGCACGACGCCGCACGCGACCGCCAGCGTGGCGCCCTGGATGAGCGTCACGGTGGACCCGAACGCCACCGTCAACGCGCCGGCGGACCTTGCCGAGCAGGTCGCCGAGGCGCTGCGGGTGGTCGACGGGCTGGACCTGTCGGGGACCGGCACGGACATCGAGCGCCGGGCCACCGACGTCGACCTTCGCCGGATCGTCCGCAGCGCGTACGACCCGGACGTCTTCAACGCGCGGGACGCCGAGTTCGAGGACCTGTCGTGGTCGGAGTGCGGGCCGCAGGCCGCCGACGACGGCTGGGAGGAGTACGCGCACGACGGCGGGGTGTCCGTGAGTTGGGTGCTGCGGGAGATGCCGCGTCGGCCGCTCCCGTACAGCATGCTGCTGCCGTTGCTGGCCCCCGGGCGGTACCAGCGGCGCATCACCATCGCCTACCGCGTGCTCGACCCCTACGAGGGGGAGGCGGTGCTGGAGCGGGAGATCAGTCACGCCCACCAGCGCGCGCAGGCGACCGCCGAGGTCAAGGGCCGTGCGAAGTGGTCGCAGCGTGCCGATGCCCAGCGCGCGGAGAAGGCGGCCGCCCAGGTGGCCAGCGGCTCCCAGGTGGTCGACTGGACGCTCATGGTGACCGCCACCGCCCGCCGTACGGCCGATCTGCCCGCCGCGCGCCAGGAGCTGGCCCGCGCGGTCAAGGCCACCCGAGGCATCCGCATGAGGCCCGCCTACGGTGCCCAGGCCGCGGTGTTCGCGGCCCAACTGCCCATCGGCTACAACCCGCTGGTGAAGGACTGACGATGGCGCGCAAGCCCAAGCAGGTACCGGTCACCACTCCCAAGCGCGTGGTGCGGGCGGCCGAGCAGAGCCCGAGCCGCGACGAGCGGCGGGTCGAGAGGAAGCTCAGGGGCCGCTTCGCCCCGCGGCTGGGATGGGGCGGGCGGTTCGGCGGCCGTGTGCCGGTCGAGGACACCGGCACGGTCTTCACCGGGCCGACGACCCAGGCCGGCGGCATCTATCCATTCCTGTTGGGATCGGGTCTGCCGCCGCGCGGCGTGCCGGTCGGGCGGGACGTGCTCACCGGAGAACTGGTGTGCATCGACCCGTCCGGCTGGACCGGCAAGTTGACGACCAACCCGGGCATGTGGGTCATGAGCCAGCCCGGCGCGGGGAAGTCGGCGCTGGTCAAGCGCGTGTGCCTGGTCTACTCGGCGTACGGGCACATGGTGTGCGTCCCGGGCGACGTCAAAGGCGAGTACAGCACCCTGATCCACGAACTCGGCGGATCGGTGGTGAAGATCGGCGACGGCATCGGCCGTCTGAACCCGCTGGACTCCGGTCCGCTCAAGGGCCGTCTGCACACGCTGTCCGTCGACCGCCGCGAGTCCCTGCTGGACGTTCTGAACGGGCGCCGGTTGGAGACGCTGGTGGCGCTGCTGTCCACCAAGCATGGGCTTGGCCGGGCCCCGGACGAGATCGAGCGCAGCGCGCTCGACACCGCCGTCCAGGTCGCTTCCGCCGCGCAGGAGTCGGGCAGCGACCCCATCGTCTCGGACGTCGTCCGGGTACTGCGGGCGGCCCCGGAGGAGCTGCGGACGAAACTTGCCGCCGACGGCGAGCGGTACCAGGACCTGACCCGCAGCGTGATCGCCGGACTCGACAACTTGATCGGCGGCCCGCTCAAGGGCCTTTTCGACGGGCAGACCACGACCCCGCTGGACATCAACGCCCCTGCGGTCTCGGTCGACATCAGCGCCTTGCGGGCCCGCGGCCACGATGTCGTGAGCGCGGGCATGATCGCGACGTGGGCGTACACCTACTCCGCGATCGACTCCGCCCGCAGCATCGGGCTGATGGACCGTTCGCTCGTGCTGCCGATGGATGAGATGTGGCGCGCGCTGCGGTCCGGCCCGGGCCTGGTGGACGCGATGGACGCCATCAGCCGCCTGAACCGTACGACGAACGACGTCACGATCTACGTGACGCACTCCCTGCTCGATGTCGAGGCACTGCCGACAGAGCAGGACCGAGCCAAGGCCAGGGGCCTGATGGACCGGTGCGACACGTGGGTGATCGGCGCGTCCTCCGAGGAGGAACTGCGACGGGTCACCGGCAAGCGCAGCCTCACCGAGCAGGAGCGCATGATGATCGGCTCGTGGTCGTCGGCGACGAGCACCGGGCTCGACATCGACCCCACCTTCGACGACGCCGACGGCAACGCGCCCCTGGATGAAGAGAGCACCCGGCACCCGGGCCGCGGCAAGTACCTGATCAAGATCGGTACCCGGCCGGGCATCGCGGCGTCGCTGGAGCTGACCGCGACCGAACAGAGGCTGTACCGGACGGACACCAACCGGCGCCGGATCACCACAGGAGGCGGTAGCTGATGATGACGGAGAACGATCGCGCGTGGGCGGGCGGGGGCATTCTCCTCGGCGGTGCCGTGACTCTGGCGGTCTCGACATGGGCCGGGGCGGCGGCCGGCGCGCTGGTGACCGGCGATGACGTTGCCGACTTCCCCCTGTCCGTGGTGGGCGCCTACCAGATGGCCACCGAGTGGTCGACGGTGTGGCCGCACTCCCAGACCGCGTCCACCATCGGCGCCGCACTCCTGGACATCGCCGTGGTCATCCTCGTGGTGTGGGGACTGCGGGTCGCGTTCCGCTGGCACCGCAACCCCTCCAGCCTGGCCACGCTGCACCAGGTGCGGGAGCTGACACCGAAACAGGCCGCCCGTACCGCGACCCGGTTGCGCGCGTCGTTGAAGGAGATCAAGCCGAAGGACGTTCCGGCCCGCGACCGGGGAGTGCTCCTTGGTGACCACATGCCGTCCGGCGTCGAGCTGCGAGGCTCGGACGAGGACACCTACGTCGCCATCATGGCGCCGCGCGCCGGTAAGTCCACGGCCCTGGCGATCCCGGTCGCCGAAGAGGCGCCGGGTGCTCTGCTGATGACCAGCAACAAGGCCGACGTCTACGCCGCGACAAGGAACAGTCGCGCGCAGATCGGGACGACCTTCCTGTTCGACACCCAGGGCGTGGCCCAGGCCGAGCGGGACGTGTGGATCGACCTGGTGGCACAGGCCGAGACGCTGGAGGGCGCCGAACGACTCGCCAGTCACTTCGTCAACCAGATCACGAGCGAGCAGGCCGATCCCTTCTGGTCTCAGGCCGCCGGAGACCTCCTCACCGGCCTGTTCCGGGCCGCGTGGTGGGAGGGCGCCACCGTCCGCGAGGTCATGAAGTGGCTGTCCGACCCGAAGGAGAAGGCGCCGCTCCGCGTGCTCTACCAGTACGAGCCGGTGCTCGCCGAGCAGGTCGATAGCTCGATCAACATTGCCGAAGAAACGCAGTCCGGAATCTATCAAAATGCCCGAACTGCCATGTCAGCGCTGCGAGATGAAAAGGTCCTCGCGTGGGTCACTCCCGACAAGAGCAGCCGCCCGCGCTTCGATCCCGAAACCTTCGCCACCAGCAAGGACACGCTGTACCTGCTGAGCAAGAAGGGCGGCCCGTCGAGCGCCTTGGTCGCAGCGGTCGCCGACGCGGTCTTCACCGCCGGCACCGAGGCGGGGGAGCGGGCGGGCGGCCGCCTGCCCGAGCCGATGCGTGCCGTCCTGGACGAGGCCGCCAACATTTGCAAGATCGCCGACCTGCCCGACTTGTACTCGCACCTCGGATCGCGGGGGATCACGCCGTTCGTGATCCTCCAGAGCTACCGCCAGGGCGTACGGGCGTGGGGTGAGGTCGGCATGGACTCGATGTGGTCGGCGGCCACCAAGAAGGTCATCGGTGTCGGCATTGACGACGCCAAGTTCGCGCAGGACATCAGCAGTCTGACCGGCGCGCACTACGTCGAACGCGGCTCGCACTCCAAGTCCAAGGACGGCCACAGCCGTAGCTGGTCCGAGCAGCGCGAGCAGATCAAGGACCCCGCCGAGATCCGTGCCATGAAGAAGGGGACGGCCCTGCTGCTGGCCACCGGCATGCCCGTCGCCCAGATCGGTCTGCGCCCCTGGTACGCGGAGAAGCTGATGGAGCACATCGGCCCGCAGATGAAGGACGAGGAGTACGCCATCACCAAGCGGGCCGTCGCCGCATACGAGGAGCGGAAGGCGGCACGCAGTGAGCGATGAGCCGGACGAGGTCCCGGAGTTGAATGTGCCGATGGGCATGTTCGAGGACATCGAAGACCTCAAGGCCCAGCTCGCGCAGCTGACGACCCTGGTCAAGACCCTCACCGGCGACGGCGACGCCGAGTCGGGCGAGGCCTCCGCCGACGACGGGGCGACGGCCGGCGGGGAGGCCGACGAGGAAGCGGCGGAAGAGGATGAGTGGCAGTACCCGCCGTTCATCCTGCTGCTCGACCCCCCGGAGTACGACGACGAGCTGAGGGCCCTGATCGAGTGGGTCGAGGGCGTACTCGTGCCCGGCTACCTCGCAGAACCGTCGGCCGATGCCAAGTGGTGCCACCTCTGGTTCGAGCACAGCGTTGCCATCGCCCGCCTGCACGCCGTGTGGTTGGCGTGGCAAGAGCTGACCGACCCGGCATCCTGCGGATACACCGGGCCGTCGGTGTGGCACCGCGATCACCTGGACCCCGCCCTGCGGGAGCTGCGCGGCTCCTCCGGCCCGTTCGCGGGCTGC
>NZ_JBFAZD010000032.1:0-94749 GCF_040681655.1 Streptomyces sp. NPDC051662 | reverse complement strand
CGACATCTCGAAGCGTGGAGAACGGCCGCCCCAGCTGTCCCGAGAAGAACCGCAGATCAGCAGGTCGGGTGACCAGCGAGGATAAACGCCAAGCTAAGACGTGTGGCCGCATGCCGCTCCCGGCCCTGATACGTACCCCTCGCCCCCTCCGCCGCACGCCCGCCCGGAAGTTCATACCCGTGCCCTGTCTCCGGGGCACCAGGCGTACGGTCTGTCATCGCGGCCATCCCGGGCGCTCCCGTACCCGGCGGTCGCTCCTCGTCCGGACCGGCCGCGGCCGTCGGCGTTCGGGCGGAGGAGGGACCCTCCGACACCGCTCCGTTCGCGGGACCGTCTCCGCGCGTCTCACCGAAAGTTGTGAAAGGAAATTCCTGTGCCATCCTCTCCGCCCTATCTCGACTCCGCTCTGACCGTCACCGAGCGGGTCGACGACCTTGTCGGCCGCATGACGCTGCCCGAGAAGATCGGCCAGATGCTGCAGTTGGACGCCAAGGAGGGCGTATACGTCGTTGCGGACATGCACGCGGGTTCCATCCTCCACGCCTCGCCCGAACGCGTTCTCGAAGCCGCCGAACTCACCGAGCGGTCGCGGCTGCGCATCCCGTTGCTGGTGGCCGAGGACTGCATCCACGGACACTCCTTCTGGGAGGGCGCGACGATCTACCCCACTCAGCTGGGCATGGCCGCCACCTGGGACCCGGCCCTTGTCGAGCGGGTCGCCAGGGCGACGGCGGTGGAGGCGGCGGCGACCGGTGTGCACTGGACGTTCTCACCTGTGCTGTGCATCGCACGGGACCTGCGATGGGGCCGGATCGGCGAGACCTTCGGCGAGGACCCCTTCCTCATCGGCGAGCTGGCCTCCGCCATGGTCCGGGGCTACCAGGGCGACGGGCTCTCCGACCCGACGGCGATCCTCGCCTGCGCCAAGCACTTCGCGGGATACTCGGAGACCCAGGGCGGCCGGGACGCCAGCGAGGCCGACATCTCGCGGCGCAAGCTGCGCTCCTGGTTCCTGCCTCCCTTCGAACGTGTGGCCCGCGAGGGATGCCGTACGTTCATGCTCGGATACCAGTCCATGGACGGTGTCCCGATCACGGTCAACAACTGGCTGCTCAACGACGTACTGCGCGGCGAGTGGGGTTACACCGGCACGCTCGTGACCGACTGGGACAACGTCGGCCGCATGGTGTGGGAGCAGCGGATCCACAGTGACTACGCACAGGCGGCAGCGGCAGCGGTCCGCGCGGGCAACGACATGGTGATGACGACTCCGAAGTTCTTCGGCGGGGCGCAGGAGGCGGTCGAACGGGGCATCCTCGACGAGGCGGAGATCGACGAAGCGGTCCGCCGCGTCCTGACCCTCAAGTTCGAACTCGGGCTCTTCGAGGAGCCACGCCGTCCCGACCGCGCCCGCCAGGCCGAGGTGATCGGCAGCGCGGGGCACGCCGCCCTGAACCTGGAGACGGCCCGTCGCTCGCTCGTCCTGCTCACCAATGACGGCACCCTGCCCCTGGCGGGGGGATTCGAGGCGGATGCCGAAGGCCGGGCCGTCGCCGGCCCGGAGATCGCGCCTCGTACGGTCGCCGTCATCGGTCCCAACGCCGACGACGCCCAGACCCAGCTCGGTGACTGGGCCGGTTCCTCCGGCCAGGCCGACTGGCTCCCCGACGGCCAGCCGCGCGCGATGATCACGACGGTGCTCGAAGGGTTTCGCGCACATGTCCCCGAGGGCTGGGGTGTGTCCCACGCCCGCGGCGCGGACATCCTCACCGTCGAAGCCGACCCGGAGGGCGCGTTCTTCCCCGACGGGCAGCCCCGCCCCACGGTCGTCGTCCCCGCGGAGCCCTCCGAGACGCTGATCGCCGAAGCCGTGGCGTGCGCGGAGGCCGCGGACTACGTCGTCGCTGTCGTGGGCGACCGTATCGAACTGACGGGTGAGGGCAAGTCGACGGCGACTCTGGAGCTGGTCGGGGGGCAGGTCGCCCTCCTCGACGCACTCGCCGCGACCGGCAAGCCGCTGGTGGTCGTGGTCATCAGCGCCAAGCCACTGGTCCTGCCGCCGTCCGCGCACAACGCCGCCGCGATCGTGCACGCCTTCAATCCCGGCATGCGCGGCGGACAGGCGGTCGCCGAACTGATCCTCGGCCTCGTCGAGCCGACCGGCCGTCTGCCGATCTCCTTCGCCCGCCACGCCGGGCAACAGCCCACGTACTACAACCAGGTGCGTGGCCAGCACGGCAGCCGCTACGCGGATCTGACGCAGAGCCCGGCCTTCGTCTTCGGCGAGGGTCTGAGCTACACGACCGTCGCATACGCGGACTTGGAGATCCCCACCGCGGAGCTCGGTACGGGCGACTCGGTCCACGCACGGCTCACGGTCTCCAACGTGGGCACGCGCCCTGTCCTGGAGACCGTGCAGGTGTACATCAGCGACACCGTCACCTCGGTGACCTGGGCGGAGAAGGAGCTGAAGGCATATCAGCAGGTGTCGCTCGCGCCGGGGGAGTCACGGGAGGTCCTGATCGATCTGCCGGTCGCCGCGTGCACGCTCGTGGACGCGCAGGGCGAGCGTGTCGTCGAGGCCGGCGCCTTTGAGCTCCTGGTCGGTCCGTCGTCCCGTGACGAATCGCTGCTGCGGGCGGGATTCACCGTCAAGGGCTGACGGCCGGCGCACGCGGACGGTCCCGCCCGCCGACGGCACCGCTCGGATCCCTTTCCCGATGGGCGGGGCGGCCGCGGGGCAGGGATCCGAGCGGCGAGCGCGCCGGTCCGCCGACGCGGGCACGTTGGCTGTGGTCTTGGTGCTCGGCGAAACGGCGAGCCAAGGGCCGTCACGGAGTACGACTGCCGGCCGACAGCCAGGTGTCGACGGTCGCCGCCAGCTCGTCGAGTCCGGTGAAGACGTGGCCGTTCATGCCGATGGCTCGCGCCGCACGTACGTTCTCCTCGCGGTCGTCGACGAAGAGGAAGTCGGCGGGGGCGGCCCGCAGAGCGACGACGCAGTGGCGGAACGCCGCCGGGTCCGGCTTCGCCGCGTTGATCTTTCCGGAGAACGCGACGTGGTCCAGGTCGCGCAGCCAGGGCTGCGCGGCGCGGAAGGCGTCCGCGTGGTCGGAGGGAATGTTGGACAGCAGGGCGACTTCGGCGACGTCACGGAGGGACCGCGCATAGGCGACCATCCGGTCGTCGACGCGTGACCAGCTGTCGATGTCGGCGAGCCGCAGCTCCTCGATGAGCCGCAGCTCCTCGATGAGCCGCAGCTCCTCGATGAGCCGCGGCTCCTCGATCGTGTCGGTGTCGGCGGTGTGGGAGAGCCGCCGCAGTACGGCCGTCCAGTACGCGGACGCGGACGCGTGCCCGGCGTCGTAGGGCCGGCGGCAGGCCCAGTAGGCCTCGGCGAAGGCGTCAGCGGGTGCGTCGCACCGAGCGGCCATCTCCGCCAGGGCGCCGGGGCGTTGGTGGCGGGCGATGACCCCGTAGAGGTCGAACAGCACGATGCGTCGGTCGGTGGACATGGTGCGGGTGGTGTCTGTCGCGGGCATCAAGGGCTTCCTTCCGATGGCGGGCTCTTTCCCACCGGTCCGGCGCCCGGCCGGGGGCCTGTGCGGCACGGTGTCAGGGGTCGTGCCGCACAGGCGGTCGGTGGCTGCTCCGTACTGCCTCGCGTGCGCGGCCGGATCCGGTGCGCAGCACTCCGGCAGCCGTGGCGGTGATCGCGCACAACAGGGTGAGCAGCAAGAAGGCGTGGTTCAGCGGTACGAGATGGGTCAGCCAGCCGATGACAGCGGGGCCGGAGAGCATGCCGAGGTAGCCGAGCCCGGCGACGCGGGAGATGTTGGCCCCGGCGGCGGAGGGGGCGACGCGCCAGGTCGCGCTGTACAGCTGGGGTACGCAGCCGGACAGTCCCAGGCCGAACAGCGCCCAGCCCGCGAACGCGGCCCAGATCCACGGGGTGACGGACACGACCGTGATCCCGACGGCGGCCGTGACCGCGCCGTAGCGCAGGACCGCCATGGGCCCGAACCGGCCGGATATGCGGTCGGCGAGCAGCCGTCCAGTGGTCATCGCCGCCGCGTAGGTGCCGTACGCGAGGGCGGCGGTGCTCGCGGGCGCGCCGAGGATGTCCTTCAGATGCAGCGCGCTCCAGTCGTTGGCGGCTCCCTCGGCCAGCATGACCATCGCGGCCAGGACGGCGAGCATCCAGATCCGCCCGGGAGGCTTGCGCCGCTTTCCGGCACGTTCCCGCTCGCCGTCCGCGGTGGTGGTGGCGGGCGGCGGCGCGGTCGGCAGCAGAGCCCGGGCCGACACCAGTGCGGTCACGATGCCGGCGGCTCCCACGGTTGCCATGCCCAGGGGCGGGCCCATGCCGGCGCTCGCGGTGCCTACTCCGACGAGTGCGGCGATGACACCGCCGACGGAGAACATGGCGTGGAAGGCTGACATGATCGGCCGGTTGTACGCCTTCTCCACGTGCACGGCGTGGGCGTTCATGCTCACGTCGAGGCAGCCGTTGCAGAAGCCGAAGACCAGCAGGGCACCCGCCAGCGTCCAGAGATCCGGGGACAGGCCGGGCAGCACCAGGGTCGTACTGGACAGAACTCCGCCGATGGGGAGCACCATGTGCGCCCCGAGGCGGTCGGCCAGGCGTCCGGCCACCCGCATGCCGGTGAAGGCCCCGAGCCCCAGCAGCACCAGCAGGCTCCCCAGCGTGGCGTGGCTGATGCCCACCCGTTCCTCTATGGCGGGGATGTGGACCACCCAGGTGCCGATCAGGCTGCCGCACAGGGCGAAGTAGACGAAGTTCGCCGCACGGGCGGATCGAAGCGAGCGTTCCATGCCGCCCACCATAACGAACAGATTTTGTGTTTGGGAAGCCGCGTAATGAACGGCTTGAATGTTCGTTTCGAGGTGGTGTTCAATCGCGGTATGAGCAACGCAGACCGGCACAGGCTGATCGTCCGGGCCGTCAGGGAGTCGGGCAGTGCCACGGTCCAGGAACTCGCCGAGCTGACCGGCGCCTCGGAGATGACCATCCGGCGCGACCTCGACGCACTGGCCGGACAAGGCGCCCTCGAACGCGTCCGAGGCGGAGCACGCACACTGCTGCTCAGGGGCGAGGAGCCGCCCTTCGCGCTGCGCGCCCACGAGGCCGTCGACGCCAAACGCCGGATTGCGGCCGAGGTGTCCTCACTCATCGCCGACGGCGAGACAGTCCTCCTGGACAGCGGCACCACCTGCCTGGAGGTCGCCCGTCTCCTGCGTCAGCGGCCGATCACCGTGATGCCCCTGTCCCTGCAAGCCATCCATACACTCGGCGACTCCCCGGGCCGGACCACGCTGATGGTGCCCGGCGGACGCCCCCGCGCCGCGGAAGGAGCCCTCACCGGCCCCCTCACACTCGCCTCCCTGTCGGCGCTGCGCTTCGACACCGCGATCATCGGCTGCTGCGGCCTGAGCGCGGCCGAGGGCCTGACCGCGTACGACCTCGACGACGCGGCGGTGAAGAAGGCCGGCATCGCCTCCAGCCGCCGCGTCATCGTCGCCGCGGACGGCAGCAAACTCGGCCACACCGCCCACGCCCACGTCGGCTCCTCCACACTTCTGCGCACCCTCGTCACCGACAACACGGCGCCTGCCGACGAGGTGACCGCACTCGAAGCGGCCGGCACCGTCGTCAGGACCGTCTGACGAGGCCGCCGCGGCCCGCGTTCGGTGTTGGCCCGGTGGAGCAGTTGGCCAGGACGTCCATGCGGCTCAGCGAGTCCGCCCCGCCCTGGATCAGCTGGGCGTACCCGCCCT
The DNA here is from genome assembly GCF_040681655.1 of Streptomyces sp. NPDC051662. NCBI lineage: Bacteria > Bacillati > Actinomycetota > Actinomycetes > Kitasatosporales > Streptomycetaceae > Streptomyces > Streptomyces sp. NPDC051662. Next base: position 88,950 of record NZ_JBFAZD010000032.1, on the reverse strand, counting down.
TTCGAGGAGTTGAGCGGTAGCCGCCCACAGCCGCCGTTCCCGGTCGCGGTCCTGGGCGACGGGCCGTACTTCACGCACCTTGTCGATCACCACGAACGCGCCGTCGCGCAGGTTCGCCCACTTGTCGTCGAGCGCGACCGAGGCCAGCGCCGGCCCGGAGCGTTCCGGGGTGGCGACCCCTGGCAGGCGTGCCAGGCCGCGCCCCACCGCCTGCATGGCCCGGGGTGCTCCCCGGCCCAGTGCGGTGCCGGGCATCCAGCCGGGTTCGAACACCGATACGTTGATGCCGGGCCCGGCGTGCCGCTGGAGCTCGTGGGCGTAGTACAGAATCGCCAGCTTGGCGTTGGAGTAGGCGACTCCGGTGGCCTTCAGGCCCGGATTCTTCTCTCCGGTCGCGGCCCTGGCGATGTCGACGGGGTCACGCCACTCCGCGGCGGGCACCCCAAGGATCCGCCGGTAGATATTGGCGTGGTAGGTGTTCGAGCCGAGCAGCACGACACGGGCGGGTGCGGTGAACGAGCCGAGCAGGTCGCCGATGAGCTGGGTGTGCGCGAGATAGTTCACGGCGAAGGTCATCTCGTAGCCGTCGGCCGAGGCGACGCGGGTGTCGGCCGACATCTGGCCGGCGTTGGCGACCAGCGCCCGCAGGGGCCGTACCGCTCCGGTACCGAGCAAGTCCCGCGCGGTGGCCGCCGCGGCCCGCACGTCGGTGAGCCGGGACAGGTCGCAGCCGACCTCATGGACCGTGGCGCCCCGCGCGCGGGCCTCGTCGGCGACTTCCGCGAGCGCCTTTCCGGCGCGGCCCACCAGCAGCAGGTCGGGGCGTTCCCCGTCCGGGCGGTCCGCCATGGCGAGGGTGGCGGCACGGCCCAGGCCCCTGGTCGGGCCGGTGATCAGAACAGTTCCAGTTTCCGAGGCAGTCATAAGTCGACCTTCGGACAGTGAAGTGCGGTCAACCAGTCGTCGCGTTGTCGTAGGAATACCAGGGCCAGGACAACGGCGACACCGCCTTGCACACTGAACGCATGGAATCGTGGGAGTTCGGCCGGATGGTGCGCCGTTGGCGTGACCGCGTGGCGCCCGAGACCGTCGGTGTTCCGGCCGGACGGCGCCGCCGGGCGAGCGGGCTGCGACGCGAGGAGCTGGCCGGGCTCGCCGGGATCTCGACCGACTACCTGACCCGGCTCGAACAGGGGCGGGCGACCGCGCCCTCGGCACAGGTCGTGGGGGCACTCACGCGGGCGCTGCGCCTGTCCGACACGGAGCGTGACCTCCTTTACCGGCTGGCCGGTCATACGGCTCCCGGGCCCGACGTCGTCCCCACACGTGTCGCGCCGAGCGTGCAGCGACTGCTGGACCGGCTGGCGAATACCCCGGTCGTCGTCTACGACGCCACCTGGACCCTCGTCACCGCCAACGCGCCCTACGACGCGCTCATGGGCGAAACGTCGACCTGGCACGGCATCGAACGCAACGCCATCTGGCGCAACCTCGTCGGACGCCACAACCGCACGGTACACACCGCGGAGGAACAGGCCGACCACGAGGCGCGACTCGTCGCCGACCTGCGGCTGACCGCCTCCCGGTATCCCGCCGACCGGGCGTTCCGGCGGCTCATCCGCGAGCTCGCGGACCAGTGCCCGCGCTTCACCGACCTCTGGGACTCCGACGCCCCGGCTTCGCTCCCGGACCCCTCACGGCGGAAGGTCATCGATCACCCGGTGGTCGGCCGGATCACGCTGGACTGCGACCCGCTCATCGTCGCCCTGGACGATCTGCGCATCATGGTCTACACCGCCGAGCCCGGCACCGAGGACGCCGATCGTCTCGCGCTCGCCATCGTTCTCGGCACCCAGACGCTCGTCGAATAGCCCCTGTCCGTACCGGGGGGTCGGGCAACCAGGGACAGGTCCACCGCACCCCGTCGCGCCCTAGTGATCAACGGCGCCTATTTCCTTCACACCGCGACCGTCGGCTCCCCGCTACAGCCGGACGCCTTACTTCACTCCAGGCGCCGGTTGGGAAGCCGCCGTTCACGGTAAGGCTCTCCAGGGCCGTGGCCGGCTCACGGAAACCGACCGCGGCACCGCCGTACGGCTTGCCATCGGCTGAGGGGAACCATGACCGACAAGACATCCGCGCCCCTGGATGAAGGGTGGAGCGGCGAACGGTGCCCGGGGAGTGCGTTCGCCCGGCGGTCGTTGCTTCATGGTGCCGCCGCGGGCGTGGCCGCGGTGGCGGGCGGGACCGCTTTGGGCGGCGGTGCGGCGCTCGCCGACACGGAAGCCCACCCCGAGCAACCACCGAAATCCCGGACGATCCCGTTCCACGGCTATCATCAGGCCGGCATCGCCACTCCACCCCAGAGGGTCCTGATCTACCTCTCGCTCGATGTGACCGCTTCCGACCGCGAGGAACTCACCGATCTGTTCCGCACGCTGACCTCGCGTGCCCGCTTCCTCACGGCGGGCGGCAGGCCACCGAAGGCGGCCCCCACCGCACCGCCCACGGACAGCGGCATCCTGGGACCCACGGTCCAGCCGGACGGACTCACCATGACCGTCGGAGTGGGCGCGTCCCTCTTCGACGACCGCTTCGGACTGGGCTCGCGCAAGCCGGTCCAACTCGTTCCGATGACGGCCTTCCGCCATGACGACCTGGACCCCGCGCTGAGCCAGGGCGACCTGTTGGTCATGCTGTGCGCCGATCAGCGCGACACGACGGTGCACGCGCTGATCGACATCCTGACCCATACCAAGTCCGCGGCGAAGCTGCGCTGGCGTATCGACGGCCAGCGCAACCCGGAGCGCCCCGACGGCACCCGGCGCGACTGGTTCGGTTTCAAGGACGGCATCGCCAACCCGTCCACCACGGACCCGGCCCAGATGAATCAGTGGGTCTGGGTCCAGCCGAAGAGCTCCGAGCCCGCCTGGGCCGCGGGCGGCACGTACCACGTGGTACGCATCGTCCATTTCCACATCGAGGCCTGGCAGAAGGTACCGGTTGCCCAACAGGAGCGGATCATCGGCCGCCGCAAGGCGAGCGGCGCCCCCATGTACGCCGTGGGCGAGAACACACCGGATCAGCTCGACCCCATCTACACCAATGACCCGCAGGGCCTGATCACGCCGCTGAACTCTCATATCCGCCTTGCCAATCCCCAGACTCCGCAGACCTTCACGACCAGCACCATCCTGCGTCGCAGTTACGACTACGACCGAAGCCCCAACTCGCAGAAACTTGACATGGGGCATGCGTTCACCTGCTTCCAGCGAGAACTCGGCACCTACATCACCATGCAGCAGCGGCTGGAAAACGAAGCACTGGTGCCGTACATCACCCCACGAGGCGGGGGCTACTTCTTCGCACTTCCGGGAGTCCGGGACGACAAGGACTACTTCGCCCGCGGGCTTCTGTCCTGATCCTGGTCCCAGGCTCCGGAGGCCGACGGTAAGACGCTGCCCCGCACGCTCCCGAACCGAACCAGCGCATCGCACTGCGCACAGGAGGCGAGATGTTCTCCCACCCGCGGACCCCGTGCGGCAGCCGTCGTCGGCGCCCCGGCAGGACCCTCCGGCCGACACTCGCGGCGAGCATCGGGATCCTGTTGCTGTCCTGTACGCCCCATGCCTCCGACGAAAAGAAGACTGCCCATCAGGCCGCCCTCACCAACGGCAGCACCCGCGTGTATGTCACGAACCAGCAGGACGACACGCTCTCGGTGATCAACGCCAGCACCCACAAGGTCCTCGCGACCGTACGGGCCGGCCTGGCGCCCGAAGGCATCGCCGCCGCCAAGGACGGCAGGCACCTGTATATCGCCAACAGCGGCTCGGCCCGGGTCTCGGTCCTCGACACCCGGAACAACAAGATCGTCAAAACCGTGCCGGTCGGCAAGAGCCCCACCGGTGTCGCCCTGAGTCCCGATGGCACCTCGCTCTATGTCACCAACGGCAGTTCGAACACTGTCTCGGTGATCGATACCCGGAACAACCGGGTAGAGGCCACCCTGCCGGTCGGCAAGTCTCCAGTGAACGTGGCGTTCAGCGGTGACGGGGCAACGGCCTACGTGGCGAACTCCGGGTCGGGGAACCTGTCGGTCATCGACACAGGCACGCGCCGGGTCCTGCGGAAACTCGCCGCGGGGCGCTCCCCGGTGGGTGTCGCGGTCACCCCCGACGGCAAGTGGGTCTACGTGGCCGACGAAGTGGGAAAGCGCGTCCTCGCCATCGAAACCCGTACCGGCGACACGACCGCCGTCACCGTCGGAGAGGGCCCCTTTGACGTGGCCGTCGGTCCCGACGGCCGCTTCGCCTACTCCGCCGATCTGGGCCCGGGCAACATTTCCGTGATCGACACCGGCAGTCGTCGCGTCTCGGCGACCATTCCCGTGGGGCCTCCAGGCACCGACCCGTTCAACGTGGAGGCCACCAGCACGGCGATCTACGTCACGAACCAGGGAGCGGGCACCCTCGCGATCATCGACCCGACATCCCACAAGGTCGTCGGGACTGTCACCCTCGGCAACAGCCCCTATGGAGTGGCGGTGAGCTGAGATACGCCGGGCCACGCGGCCCGGTACTGCGTACCCCGGGTCCATGCCGTTGGAGCAGAAGAAGGACAGGTTCGGGGCGAAGCCGCGCCCGTCCAGGCCACGAGAGCCGTACGCCTCCATGTGGAGACGAGGTGGCCGGATCCACCAGGTCGAGCCCCTCGTGGAGGGGACCCGCACCATCGGGTGCGTTCGCCGTCAGTCCGGTTGGCCCGCCGCCGGAAGTCGGATCACCAGACGGGCGCCGCCGAGGCCGCCCTCTTCGTGTGACGGGTCCTGGTCGGCGTGGATGGTGCCGCCGTGGGCCGTGACAATGGTCGCGACGATGGCCAGACCGAGGCCCGAGCCGCCCGCCTCGCGGGAGCGGGCTTCGTCGAGGCGGGTGAAGCGTTCGAAGATCCGGCTGCGGTCTTCGGGCGGGATGCCCGCCCCGTCGTCGCTGACGGTCAGTTCGACCGTACCGCCGTGTTCTGTGAGGGCGACCCGCACCTGATGAGCGGCGTGGCGGCGGGCGTTGTCGAGGAGATTGCGTACGACGCGGCGCAGGGCCTCGGCGTCTCCCTGTACGCGGCCGGCCGAGACCTTGTGGGCATCGACGCGGGTCCCGGTCGGGCCGTGCTGCCGGCGGACCTCGGCGAGGACCACTTCGTCCAGGTCGACGACGGTGTGCGGTCTGCGCGGGGCGGGATCCTCACTTCTGGCCAGGGCCAGGAGATCTTCGACGAGATCGTGCAATCGCTCGGTGTCCTCCAGCAGTTCGGCCGCCATCAGGGGATCGCGCTCCGGGTCCGGATAGCGCGCCAGCACCTCCAGCTGGGCGCGGATCGCGGTGAGGGGGCTGCGCAGTTCGTGGGCGGCGTCGGCGACGAAGCGGTTCTGGGCCGCGGAGGCCGCGTCCAGCCTGGCCAGCATGTCGTTGAGGGTGACCGCCAGGGCGTGGATCTCGTCCTGGGAGGCGGGCAGGTCCAGGCGGTGGTGTGGATCGGTCGCGCTGATGTCGGCGGCCTGGCGGCGCAGTGTCTCCACGGGGCGCAGGGTACGCCGGGCCGTAACGGAGATCGTCCGGGCGACCAGGGCGATCAGCACCGGAATGCCGATGGCGAGCGCGGTGGCGAGGCTGGAGAGGGTGCGCTGCGACTGGGCCAGGGATACGGCCGCGACGATCGTCACCGGGCGTCCGTCAATACGGGCCGCCCGTGCTGTGACGCGGACATCGCCTCCGTCGGCGATTCCCGCCAGGTTGTGCAGTGTCATGGGATGACCGTCGAGGAGCCCCGAGGGCAGCGGATGAGGGAAACCGCTGCGGCTTCCGGGGCGGACCTCGGAGTCGGAGCTCGCGAGCACGCGTCCTGACGCGTCCAGTACCTGGACCACGTCCGCCTCCCCGCCCGTCGAGGGGATGAGGCCGCGTAACCGGCCGTGCTCGACCAGGGAGGAGACGTACGAGACGCGCTGGGCGGCGATGGCGTCCAAGTCGCGCCAGGTGGAGTACCGCAGGGCGAGCAGGAGAGCCACGCCGGTCAGGATCGTCGCCGCGGCGACGATCGAGGTGGCCCACAGCGTCACCCGGGAACGCAGGGTCAGTTGTCTCCCGGCGAGGGGCCACCGGACGGACGGTGTGCGCGGGCGGAGGTGGCGCCGGGGCATTCAGCCGCCCCTCCCGTCCAGCCGGTAGCCCACGCCGCGTACGGTCTCGATGGCGGCACGGCCGAAGGGAGTGTCGATCTTGCGGCGCAGATAGCCGACATAGACCTCGACGATGTTCGGGTCACCCTCGAACCAGGCGTCCCACACCTCGGTGAGAAGCTCGGTCTTGCTCACGACCGTGTCGGGGCGCTGCAGCAGATGCTCCAGCAGGGCGAACTCGCGGGGAGTGAGTTCGAGGAGGTCATCGCCTCGGCCACAGCGGTGGGCACCGGGATCGAGCCACAGGTCGCCGGCGGTCAGCACCGCGGGGCGCTGGGGGGTGCTGCGGCGCAGCAGCGCGCGGACGCGGGCCAGCAGCACCACGAACGAGAAGGGCTTGGTCAGAAAGTCGTCGGCGCCCAGGTCGAGCGCGTCGGCCTCGTCGTACTCGCCGTCCTTGGCTGTCAGGATCAGTACCGGTGTCATGACGTCCGAGGCGCGCAGCGTCCGGCACACGTCATAGCCGTTGCGTCCGGGCAGCATAAGGTCCAGCACGATCACCGCGTACTCGTTGCGCCGTGCGAGGAGCAGTCCCCTTTCGCCGTCCTCGGCGACGTCCACACCGAAGCCCTCGGCGCGCAGCCCACGCTCCACCGCGGCGGCGATGTGCGGTTCGTCCTCGACCACCAGTACCCGCACCCGGATCTCCTCGTGCGCCGATCGGCGGGGGTCGGCCGGAATGCCGATCACCCCTTTCCGAGTGTAGGGAAGTCCGAGGCCAGGGGCCCTTTCTGCTGGTCGGCCCGCGCACTCTCAGCGTGCTCTCAGGGGCGCCTCAGCGTTCGCTCAGCCGCTCTCAGCGGCGGCACAGGCCGGACCCCGCACTGTGGGGGCCACGACGTCCGTGGGATGCACACCCGCGAGACCTTCACCCCCCGGCGAAAGGCGGCACTGTGGCTCCGACGTCCGTGCGGGAGCGTGCGAACACGGGTACGCGGGAACTCCCGTGTGTCCCCGCGCCGAAGCCGGTGCGCAGACGCACGCGTTCCAGGTCCGGGCTGCGCTGGGCACTGATCATCGCGGGTGGGTACGCGGCCGGCCTTGTGGGCTTCGTCCTGGGTGTTCCCTCGCCGTATCTCCTGGCCTCCTTGCTGGTGGGCGCCGTCCTCGCGCTGTCGGGCCGGGTCCGCGACCGCCTTCCCGGACCGGCGAACCGGGCGTCCCAGGCGCTGGTCGGCGCGCTCATGGGAAGCCATCTGACGTCCTCCGCCCTGAAGTCGGCGGCACCGTCCGCGCTGCCCCTCACGGCGGTGACGGCGGCCACGATCGGGCTCAGTGTGGCGGTCGCGTGGTTCCTCGCGCGCAAGGGACGGATCAGCCGGCCGAGCGCGGTCCTCGGCATGATGCCGGGCGGCTCGGCGGGGATCGTGACCTGCGCCGATGAACTCAAGGCCGATGTTCGGCTCGTCGCCTTCAACCAGTATCTGCGCGTGGGGCTCGTCGCGACGACCGCGCCACTGCTCGCTCACTGGATGGCCGGCGGTTCGTCGTCGGGGCCGGCGGGCGGCGGACCTGGGTCCTGGCCGGGCCTCGGCCCGTTCCAGCTGGTCGCGGGGCCGGACCAGCTGACCGGTCTGCTCACGCTCGCCGCCGTTTCGGTGGCCGGCGTCTGGGCAGGGCGGCGGCTGCGTCTTCCCACGCCCGCGTTGATCGGGCCCATGCTGGCAGCCTTCGGCGCGACGGTGAGCGGCGTCATCCCGGCCTTCGCCCCGGCCGGTCTGCTTCAGGACGTCGTCTTCGTCCTCGTGGGCATGGACGTAGGGGTGCGCTTCACCCGTGACGCGCTCCGACGCGTACGGGGCCTGCTGCCCTCGATCCTGGCCGGAATGACGGCCGTATGCCTCGGCTGTGCCGGGATGGCGTGGATCTTCGCCAGGGCGACGGGCACCCCGTTGATGGACGCCTATCTCGCCACCACCCCCGGGGGGATCAACGCGGTCCTCGCCGCGGCGGTCTCCTCCCACGGGGATGTCGCCCTGGTCTCGACCGTGCAGAGCCTGCGGCTCCTGGTCGTGATGCTGGTGACGCCCTTGATCGTCCGACGGTTGGCTCAGGTCGGCGTCAGCTCACCCATCCCTCCCGGCGGTACGAAGCCAGCTTCTCCGAGGTGAGGGTTCGGAGATCGTCGACGCAGCCGTAGTGCATGGCGATGGTCACAGCGCAGCGCACCACGTCGAGTACCTCCTTGGTGAGGTCACTGACGTCCGGTTCGCCGTGGCGCTCGTGCTTGACGCCCATGCCCTCCAAGTGGTTGATCCGCTGGGCGACTTCGCCCGTCTCCTCGGCCAGGCGGGAGACGAGGTGGAAGATGTCGTGGTGGCGGGGGAAGCGCTCGATCGCCCCGGCGGCAATGCGTTCCACTTCGTCCAGCCAGTCGGCTTCAGGCTCCGGCACTCGCGCTCCAAGGATCGGGGGAGGGGGGCGGTACGTATGAGGAGAGAGCAGGGGAGGGCAGCGGCCCGGCCGTCGCTCCTGCGAGCCGGCGCAGTCTTCGGCTCACCCGTTCCCGCTCGCTCGTCAGCGCGGCACGCGTCACGCGTCCGGGGCTCGACCTGTTCGGCGAGTGCTTCGAGCAGGTGCAACTCCTCGCGGAGCAGGGCCGGTTCGGTGCATCGCGCGCGGCGCTCCCGGTCCATCGAGGTGCTCCAGCACAACCGGACCTCACGGCCGTCGGCGTACCGTACGGTACGGTCGCGACGCCCCTCGAAACCCCAGTTCGTGTACTCGCCCGGTTCGGAGCGGACCAGGAACAGCGGCGCCGTGGTCGCGTCCACCCCTGCGCACTGACGGGAATGTCCGCGGCAGCGGTTTCGACGGCAGTGGTTTCGACGGCGGCGGATTCGACACACTCGACATCGCACCATGGTTCCGGCTCCGTGGCGTGGAACAGTACGGGCTCCGATTGGGGTCCGCCGAACGAGGCGATGTAGCCGGCGCGGACGGACAACGCCGTATCGTCGGAGCCGGGCTCGGCGCCGACGATACGGCCCCCGGTTACCCGAAGTCCCGATCACCCGGGGCCCCCGGTCAACTCGCGGTCCCGGCCGGGGCGGCCCGGCCGCCTCCGGCAGGTCGAGACGCGTGAACAGCGTGTTCGCGCGCTCCCACAGCACCCGTGCCTCGGCCGTGCGCCCGAGGTCGGCGAGGACATGCCCGAGAACCATCAGGGCGTGCCCCCGGTCCCGTTCGAAAACTATGTCCTCACACTGCGCCAACGCCTGTTCGGCATGGAGCAGTGCCTGTTCGAGGTCGCCGAGCACACGCAGGCTCTCGGCGAGGCGATAGCGCGCGTGCACACTGCGGGGGTGCGGATCGGCGCTCGCGCACAGCTCCGGGCACGCCTCGAACCACGACACGGCCTCGGTGTGCGCGCCCAGGCCCTGGAGCGCGAAGCCGAGTACGTACATGGCGTACGCCCGCCCCGAGCTGTCCTGCGCGTAGGCCCCGCTGTCCAGGACCTGACGGCAGACCACCACCGCCTCGTCGGGGTTCCCGGCGCGCACCTGCGCGAGCGCGGTGTTGACCATGATCGCCGTCTCACCCGAGCGGCGCCCCAACTTCCGGGCCAGGGAGAGGGATTCGGTGAAGCACGCGACCGCCTCGTCGTGCCGTGACAGGTACTGGGCGATGAGGCCGAGGTTGTTGAGGACCTGCTGGAGCACAACGGTGTCACCCACCTCGCGGCACGCCGCGAGCGCGGCCCTCGCCGCGGTCTCGGCATCGGCGAACCGCGCGGCGGCCAGGGCGATCGTGCACCGCAGGAAGCGGGCCCGCCCCTCGGCCCGGCGGTCGCCGAGCCGCACGGCGGCGTGCACCAGGGCATCCGCCGTGGGCACCAGCTCGGCGTACCGGCTGCCCACGCCGAACGGGCTGAGCATGATGAGCAGATCGACGGCGCGGCGCAGCCGGGGCACCGTGTCCTCGGAGCGCGCGCCATCCGTCGCCGCCCCCCCTCGTCAGGCATATGAGCGGTGGCCGAGGCGACCTGGGCCACCAGGGAACGAGCCTCCTCCGCCTCGATCAGCACCCACTGCCGTGCGGCACTCAGGTCGGCGAAGGACAGGCCGGACACCCCGGGCGGGGCGAACGCGCCGGCGACCGGGTCGGCGGGGACGGCGTGCCGGAACGCCTCGCAGGCCGTCGACAGCAGAAAGTCGAGCAGCCGGTCCTGGATCGCCGCCGCCTCGTCGGCCCGTTCGTCGCGCGACTTGCGGCGCGCGAAGGAACGCAGCAGGTCGTGGTAGCGGTAGCGGCCCAGCACCCGCGACTCCAGCAGACAGACACAGCCGCCTCGACCTGGACCTGTCCATCCGGGCGACGGTGCCCGGCCCGCGCACTCCGCAGGGGGAGGCGGCAAGCACCACGGCTCCGGTCAGGCACGGAGCCGTGGTGCCCGCTCAGCCGGGCAGCGTGACGAGCCCCATCTCATAGGCGGTGATCACGAGCTGGACCCGGTCCCGGGCGCCCAGTTTGGTGAGCAGGCGTGACACGTGCGACTTGGCTGTGGCCACCGTGATGAAGAGGTCCTCCGCGATCTCGGTGTTCGTCCGGCCGCGCCCGATGAGGGTCAGGACTTCCCGTTCCCGCTCGGTGATGCCCGCGACCGGCCGTGAGGAGCGCTGCGGGGGGTGCCCGACGAAGTCGGCGATCAGTCGGCGCGTGACCCCCGGCGCGATCAGTGCGTCGCCGACGGCTACCACGCGGATCGCCGCGAGGATGTCGTTCAGCGCCATGTCCTTGACCACGAAGCCGCTCGCTCCGGCCCGCAGCGCGCCGTAGACGTAGTCGTCCTCGTCGAACGTGGTCAGGACGAGGACGCGGGCCGCGGTCGAGCCGGCGGTGATCAGGCGAGTGGCCTCGATTCCGTCCATGCCGGGCATCCGGATGTCCATCACGACGACGTCGGGGCCGATGTCCTTGACCAGTTGGACCGCCTCGGCACCGGTTGCGGCTTCGCCGACGACCTCCAGATCGGGGTGATCGGCCATGACCAGGCGCAGGCCGGACCGCACCAGTGGCTGGTCGTCGGCGAGTACGACGCGTACAGGACCGGCGGTCATCGGGCCTCCACCGGAACTCCGACGGGGCCGGGCAGCGGCAGCCGGGCCGTCACCCGGAAACCGCCCTCGGGACGCGGCCCGGCGCTGAGGTCGCCGTGCAACAGGGCGACCCGCTCCCGCATACCCACGAGACCGAAGCCGTGGGCCGAGCCGTTCTCGGTGGCACCGCGTCCGTCGTCGACGACCTCCACGGACAGCTCCTCGTCTCCGTAGCCGATGAGCACCCGGCACCGTCCGGTGTCCGCGTGGCGGACCACATTGGTCAGCGCTTCCTGAACGATACGGAAGGCGGACAGGTCGATGTCGGCCGGCAGAGGGCGCTCTTCCCCGCTGCGGCGCACCTCCACATGTACCCCCGCGTCCGCCGTGGCCGCCGCCAGCCGGTCGATGTCCGCCAGACCCAACGAGGGCGCGAGGGCTGTCCGGTTCCCCGAGGCCGCCGCGCCCGGGTCCGCCTGACGGAGTGCCACCAATGTGCGCCGTAGGCCCGACAGGGTCTCCCTGCTGGTGACCTCGATGGCCCGCAGTGCCTCACCGGCCTCCACGGGCCGGGTCCTGAGGACCTGGCTCGCCGCCCCCGCCTGGATGGCGATGATGCCGATGCTGTGCGCGACCATGTCGTGCAACTCCCTTGCGATCCGCAGCCGTTCGGCGATCACGGCCTCTGCCACCTCCCGTGAACGCAGCGCCACCGCGTGCTCGCCGCGCTCGCGGCTCAACAGTCCACCCGTGCAGGCCGCGGCCATCGCCAGGAGGGCAATCACGACGTTGACGGTCAGGTTGTCCCCATGCGAGAAGCCGCCGATGACCAGGAGCTGGACGATGAGGGATCCGGCCACGGCGACGATCGAAGCTCGCCGCGCGCGGGTGGCGACGATGAACCCCAGGACGAGGTCCACCGCCAGGTACGACAGGTACTGGCCCTGGTACGAAGCCGACAGGCTCGCATGGGCGGAGCTCGGGGGGCCCACCACCACGGCGGTGGACCCGAACAGCACCAGGGCCAGGGCCAGGACCGGCCCGCGTCGCAGCACACCGACGAGCAGGCTCGCCGCCAGCAGTGCCCCGAAACCGTGGACCGTGCCCGAAGCCCGCGGCGCCCCTCCGATGAGCAGAATCACCGCGAGGAGATACAGGGCACCTCCTACCCAGGCCATGGTCTTCGTTCCCGTCATCGGTGGTGTGGCCTCTCACGAGGGAGACCGCGCTGTGCGACGCGCACGAGGATCGGGGTGGTCGGTATGGCGTCCATCCCGCGAGACTATCCAGCCGCCGCCCCCGCGGGATCGGCCCGCCGACGTACGCCCACGGGCGAAGGCGTCCGCACGATTGCCGCCCACGGCCCCATGACCGGACGGGGCCCTCCCGGCAGGGTTGTCCCTGTGATCGAAGTCAACGAACTCACCAAGCGCTACGGCGGCAAAACCGCCGTCGACCAGCTGTCCTTCACTGTGCGACCGGGCCAGGTCACCGGTTTCCTCGGCCCCAACGGCGCGGGCAAGACCACCACCCTGCGGATGATCCTCGGCCTGGACGCGCCCACCGGCGGTGCCGCCACCGTCAGCGGGGTCCCCTTCCGCAGCCACCCGCGCGGACTGCGGCACGTCGGCGCCCTCCTCGACGCGGGCCAGGTCCACGGCGGACGCACCGCCACGGCCCACCTGTCCGCCCTGGCCCACAGCAACGGGATCTCCCCGCGCCGGGTGGACGAGGTGCTGCACGAGGTGGGCCTGGCCGAGGCCGCGCCCCGCCGCGTCGGCGGCTTCTCGCTCGGCATGAAGCAGCGGCTCGGGATCGCCACCGCGCTGCTCGGCGACCCGCCGGTGCTGATGTTCGACGAGCCGGTCAACGGCATGGACCCGGAAGGCGTGCTCTGGATGCGCCGTCTCTTCCGGCGCCTCGCGGCCGAGGGCCGTACGGTCTTCCTCTCCAGCCACCTCATGTCGGAGATGGAGAACACCGCCGACCAGCTCGTCGTCATCGGCCGGGGCCGGCTCATCGCCGCCGAGTCGGTACGGGACTTCGCGGCACGCGGCACCCGCCTCGGCGTCGTCGTGGGCACGCGGCAGGCCGCCGAGCTGACGGCGGTGCTGACCGCCGCGGGGGCGTCGGTCGAGCCGGAGGGACCGGCGGACGCCGAGAAGCTCGCCGTGACCGGGCTGCCGGCGGACCGGATCGCCGCGCTCGCCTTCGAGAACCGGATCCTGCTGAACGAGCTGACCACCCGAACCGCCTCACTGGAGGAGGCCTTCATGGAACTCACCGCGGGCAGCGCCGAATACCAGGCAGGACAGTCCCGATGACCACACTCGCTTCCGCCCCCGCGACAACCTCGGCCGCGCCCGTCGCCGAGCCGCCCGCCCGCTTCCGTGACCTACTCGTCTCCGAGTGGATCAAGGTGCGGTCCCTGCGCTCCACTCCGTGGACCCTCGCGCTGATCGCCCTGTTCGTCATCGGGTCCTCCGCGGTGGCCACAATGGCCGACAAGGCCGTGGGCTCCGGCCCCGCCGAATTCCTGCCCTACGACGCCTACCCGCCGGCCGGCTACATGACGCTGATGCTCGTCGCCGGAAGCATGGGCGCACTCACCGTCGTGAGCGAGTACAGCAGCGGCCTGATCCGCACCACCACCGTGGCCGTCCCCGCCCGCGGTGCGGTGATGGCGGCCAAGGCGGTCGTCACCGCCGCGCTGTGGACCACGGTCGGCACGGTGATCTCCACCGGTTCCTTCCTGGTCTCCCAGGCCGTCCTGAACGGGCACGGGGCCGGGGTTCCCCTCACTCATCCCGGAGTGTTCCGGGCGCTGGTGGCGTCCGCCCTGCTGGCCCCGATCTGCGCACTGGTCGGCCTCGGCTTCGGTGCTCTGATCAGGCACAGCGCCACCACCATGGTCACCAGCGCCTTCATCCTGGTGATGCTCCCCCCGACCTTCTCGCAGACCGCACGCTGGTCCGCCGCCATGAGCCACGCGATGCCGGCCACGGCGTGGAAGCGCCTGGTGCAGAGCTGGGCACCGGATCCCCACTCGCTCGCCTACGGTGCCACTGTCCCCGGCTCCTGGACCGTGTACGCCCTCTGGCCGCTGATCGCGGTCGCACTCGCGGTGGTCGTCGTACGGCACCGAGACGTGTGAAGTGCGACGGCACACCGGTCCGCGGAACTCGCATCCGTCCGCGTCCCGAATCACTCAAACCCGCGCGCCGCGCCCCGTTCGAGTCGGTAGCCGTGCCCCCGCAGCGTCGTGATCCGGGGCAGCCGGTACGGCTGTGCCACCGCCTGCGGTCGCTGCTCCGCGTCGGTCAGGCGGCGTCTCAGTCCGGCCATGGTCACATCCAGGGTCTTCGTGGAGCCGAACCAGTTCTCGTCCCAGACCTCGGCCATCAGTGTCTCGCGCGACACGGCCTCTCCTACGTGCCGGGCGAGCACGGCGAGCAGTTCGAACTCCTTGGGCCGCAGCGCGATTTCCCGGCCGCGCAGGGTGCACCGCCGCGCGGTGAGGTCGATGACGACGTCACCCAGCGGGATCGGCTCCTGGGGCTCGGCGCCGAGGCTTCGGCGTCGCAGATGGGCTCGCAGCCGGGCGAGCAGCACGGTCAGGCTGAACGGTTTGACGAGGTAGTCGTCGGCCCCCGCGTCGAGTCCCGCGATGACGTCGATGTCGTCCGTGCGAGCGGTGAGGATGACGATCAGCAGCTCGGGGAAGCGGGCGCGCAGGGCGCGGGCGACGTCCAGCCCGTCCATGTCGGGCAGGCCCAGGTCCAGGAGCAGGACGTCGTACGGGGTCCGCGCGGCCTCGGCGAGCGCGCCCGCGCCGGTCCTGCTCCAGGCGGGCGCGTAGCCGTTGCCGCGCAGTCCGGTTTCCAGATGGCGGCCGATGGTGTCGTCGTCCTCCACGACGAGGACGTGGATCCGGCCGCTCTCCGGTCGGGTGGGCGTGCGCATGAGGTGCAGCGTAGAGCGTGCCGGCTCACTCACAGATCGCGGAGCTCCTCGACGGCGGGCCGGGCGGCCCGGCGCACCCCGTTCAGGGCCGCGGCCAGGACGGCCGCCGCCGCGGCGAGGGCGGTCAGCGTCAGATAGCCGCCGGGCACCGCCAGGGTGTCGGGCGGCGGATCGAACACCCCCGTCAGGACCTTGACCAGCATGTCCGACAGCACCCAGCCGATGAGCGCGCCCCCGGCCAGTCCGCCGGCGCTCAGCAGCAGCGCCTCGGTGAGGACCATGCCGCGCAGTTGACGGGGTGTGGCGCCCAGCACGGTGGCGATGGCGAAGGTGCGACGCCGTTCCGCCAGACCGAGAGCGAGCGCGAGCCCGCCCGATCCGGCGGCCAGCAGCACCGCGAAGGCCAGCTCGATTCTGGTCAGCCCGGACAGGTCCACCGAGGTCAGGCTGGTGCCGACGGTGCCGCGGGTCTGGGTGAGGTCGGTGACCGTGGCACCGGTGCCGAGCCGATGCCTCAGCTCCGCCGCGACCCGCTTGTGGTGGGTGCCCCCGGTGTCCAGAAGGAACGCGCCGATCGCGTCACTGCCGGTCGCCTCGGCGACATAGGACGCGTTGGCGACGAAGAAGCTGTCCTTCGGCGCGGTCGGGAACTCCTTCGCGACCCCCACGTAGTGGAAGGCGACCGTGCGCAGCGCCTTCGTACGGGCGTCCTGGATCCGCAGATTGATCCTGTCGCCTGACGTGAGCTGGAAGTCCTTGACGGTCTCCGCGCTCACCAGCAGTCCGTCCGGCTGGTCTGCCAGCCGTTTCATCAGCGTCGCGGCGCTGCCGCCGGAGAAGTACGCGTCCTGCAGCGAGGTGGCCGAGGAGATGGTGTCCGGGCGCACACCGTAGAGGTCCTGGAGATCGGAGCCGACGTACGCGAACCGGTGCTGGAGCGGTTCGACGTGGTGGACGCCGGAGACCTTCAAGGCGTCCGCCGCGCTCGGTGGGGTCCGCGCTCCGGGCGGCTCGGTGACCGTCACGTCGGCGCCGTTGGTGAGACGCGCGTCGACTTCCGCCTGCTGTTTGTACGTCGCGTTGAAGGTCGCCGTCGACACGGCGAACGACACGGCGAGGGCGAGCAGCACCACCGCGCGTGCCAGCGGTCGCCGGCGCCGTGCGAGTACGGCGGCGGTGGTGCCGGCCAGGTGGGAGGCGAACGGACGCGACAGCCGGGTCAGGATGGAGCGGCCGTGGGTGAGGGCGAGCAGTGTGAGCCGCCACATCAGCAGCGCCGCGCCGATCCACAGCAGTGCCGGGCCGAGGAAGGCCCAGTAGGAGACGGAGATGTTCGGCACTCCCTCCGGGGCGAGGACCAGGGCGTACTGGTTTCCCGACGAGGCGCGGAAAACCAGCCAGGAGCCGATGAGCAGTGCCAGGTCGAGCCCGTAGCGCATCCACCACGGGGAGCCCGTGCGGCGCTCGGCGCGGCGCGTGTCCGCGACGGTCACCGTGCGCAGGTCGCGCAGTGCGGGAACGAGCACGGCGCCCGCGGCCAGTGCGACGCCGAGCAGGAAGGCGAGGACGTACCAGAGGATCCATTGGCCGGCGCTCGTCCCGAACGAGGCCGATCCGAAGGCGACGCGGCCCGTCAGCGCGGCGATGCCCAGCCCGGCGCCGCCGCCACCGACCCCCACCAGCGCGGCCTCCAGGCCGGACAGCGCGGCGATCTGCCGCGGCCGCAGTCCGCGCAGCCGGAGCAGGCCCTGCTCGTGGCGTCGGCGCTCGCCGCCCGCGGCGGCGACCGAGGAGGTCAGCGCGGCGGCCAGTACCGCCCCTGGTACGCCCAGGAACAGGAAGAGGATCTGTGCGTACAGCGCGTCCTGGCGGGCGGAGTCGAGGGCGGCACCGAGATTGTTCCCGACGATCGCCCCGCCTGAGGAGCGGGCCTCAAGGTTGTGTGCCGAGCCGGTCACCGCGGTGAAGGCGGCGGCCGGGTCGGCGGGCAGCCGGGCGTCGCGCGCGGCGTGGATCTGCGTGGTGACACCGGTGGCGTGCCCGGTCAGGGACGCGAAGGCGGCGGAAGGGAGCAGCAGCACGTTGTCGGGCGGCGCGGCGGGCTGGGTCTGGCTGGGTGCGCCGACCTTCTGGAACAGCGAGTCGGCCTGCGGGAGGTCGACGACTCCGGCCACCCGGACCTGTCGGGCGCCGGCGCCGGGGAGCTTGACGCTGATGGTGTCGCCGGGCGCGGCACGCAGGTTGGCCGCCGTCTGCTGGGCCAGCAGGACGCCGGTGTCGCTGCCGGTCAGGGGACGCACCGCGCCCGGGAAGAGGTGCTGGTAGCCGTCCGGCAGGCCGAGCACGACGCCGGGTCCCGTCGTCTGCGTACTGCCCTGGACGGTCGCCGCGAACGAATCGCTGCGGGCGAAGCCCACCGGGACGGCGCTGTGGACGCCGGGCGTCTCGCGTACCAGCGAGAGCATCGCGTTCGGGTCGGCGCCCGGCCGCACCTCGACCTGCCAGTCGACGGTGACCGAGCGCACGGCGCGCTGCGTCATGGTCGCCTTCGACGCGGTCAGGAAGGACCCGAGCGAGGCGATGAGGGCGACGGCCAGGGCGATCCCGGCGAGGGCGGCCACGAGCCGTCCGGTGCGGTGGCGGGCGAGACCGCCGGCCCATGCGGTGATCATGATGTCTCCTGCGGTTGCGTGCCGTCCGCCGCCGTGTCAAGCAGTCGGCCGTCGTTCATGGTCAGCCGGGTGGTCAGACGGGCGGCGACCGCCGGGTCGTGGGTGGTGACGACGAGGGCGGCGCCCGTGCGGTCGGCCGCGGTCAGCAGAGCGTCCAGGACGTGCCTGCCGGTGGTGTGGTCGAGGCGGCCGGTGGGTTCGTCGGCGAGGATGAGCCGGGGTGCCTGGGCCAGTACCCGGGCCGCGGCGACACGCTGTGCCTGACCGCCGGAGATCTCCTCCGGCAGCCGGTCGGCGAGGTCGGCCGCGTTCACGAGCGCGAGGGCCTTGACCGCCTCGGTACGGGCGCGCCCGTCCGGCATCCCGGTAAGCACCAGCGGGAGCGCGGTGTTCTCGGCCACGTCCAGGGCGGGGATCAGGCTGTCGCTCTGGAAGACGAGGCCGATGTCATGCGGACCGCCGGCGGCGGGCCAGGTCACGGTGCCGCTGGTGGGCTGTTCCAGGCCCGCCAGCAGATGCAGCAGCGACGACTTGCCCGAGCCCGAGGGCCCGACCACGGCGAGCCGGTCACCGGCCCGCACCCGCAGACTCGCCCCGTGTACCGCGACCACGGCGCCCGCGCCCCGGCCGAAGGTGAGAGCGACGTCCTGGCAGGCGACGAGCACGTCGGTGGAGGCCGGTGAGGGTGGCGCGGGCTCGCCGCGCGCCGGTGTGGCCGGTGTGCCCGGTGTGCTCGGTGTGGCCGGTGTGCCCGCCGGCCTTCGGGGGTTACGCGGTGCCATCGCTCGCCCTCCCGTCGTCCAGGGCGATCACCCGGTCGGCCACCCGGACGGCCTGCGCGCTGTGCGTGACGATGAGGACCGCGCAGCCAAGGGCGGCACGGTCACGCAGCAGCTGGAGGATCAGGCGTTCGGTGGTGCCGTCGAGTTCGCCGGTGGGTTCGTCCGCGAGCAGCACATCGGGAGCGTTGGCGAGCGCGACGGCCAGGCCCGCCCGTGCCAGCTCCCCGCCGGAGAGCTGCCGGGGCAGCGCGTGGCCGCGCTCAGCGAGGCCGACCTGGCCGAGCAGGTCTCGGGGCGACGCGGCCGGCCGTCCGCGAACGGCGCTGTGCGCGAGGCGGATGTTGTCGCGCACGCTGAGATGCGCGACCAGATTGCGCGTCTGCAGCAGTACGCCGATACGGCGGGCCCGCAGCCGGGCCCGCTCGGTCTCGGGCCGGTGACTGATGCGGATGCCCGCGACGCACACCTCGCCGCCCGACGGCTCGTCCAGACCGGCCAGACAGGACAGAAGCGTGGATTTCCCCGCCCCGGACGGCCCGACGACGGCGACGGTCTCACCGCGCCGCACCCGCAGCGACACCCCGCGCAGCGCGAGGGTCTCCTCCTCGCCGGCCCGGAAGAAGCGGTACAACTCCCGTGCGTGCAGAGCGACATCGGCCTCCAGGGCCGCATCCGGATCCGGGTCCGCATCCGCGTCGGGAACACGGCCGGCCGAGATCTGACCTCGCGTCATGACCATCACTTCCACGTGAAGGAGTCGCTGACGATGCGCCAGGGATCCACGTTGTCGGCGTTCACCGGCCCCGACAGGGTGAGGTCCACTTCGTGGCCCTGCCGGTAGAACGCGTACCGCTCGAACGCATCGCGCACGACCTTGCCGGTGACCGGATCGGCGGCCGAGTCACCCCGGTACGTGAGCAGGACGGCGGGGCCCGAGTGCCGGGTCACCCGCGAGATCCGGGGATCACCGAACTTCGGCACCTGGCCCCGCAGTTGAGGGACGACCTCGGCGTTCACCGAAGCGACGCCCGGGGCCGTGGAGGTGGTCGCGGTGGAGATCTGGACCCGGTTGAGCTTGTCCGTGAACACCGCGGTGCCGCCCTTGACCGTACGGGCCCAGCCCTCGGGGACCTTCACCGTGAAGCCGCCACCGGACGGCCGGTAGGTGACGAAGGCCTGATTGTCGGGGATGTCACCGGGCGGATTCGACTCGGTGGCCGCCGGGGCGGCGCTGTCGCCGCTCGGCGAGCCGGATCCGGAACCGGTGGACGACCCGGACCCGTTCCCCGACGAACACCCGGCGGTCACCGTCGCCGCCAGTACGAGCCCGACGACACCGATGGTACGTACGCCTGCCATGGCCACTGCCCTCCTGAGAATGCCCTGCCGAGCCGCCCCTCCGATCGGCGGGGCGGATGGCCGGGCGGTCATGGCAGCGACGCTAGGAGCCGGCGGGTTAACAGCCCGCTCAGCCCGGGTTAGACGACGGCAAAAGTGGGCCGGGCACCGCGTGGCCGGGCGGGCGGGGCGCATGATGAGGGCATGAGACAGCGTGTCGCGCGGGTGGCCGTCACCGCGGTGCTGGTCGCCCTCGTCCTCCTCGCGACCCCCCTGGCCCTCGCCATCCGATCCTCCCTGTACGCCGATCAGCGGGACACCCTTGAGCGGGCGGCCCTCGCCGCCGCCGTCCGCGTCAACGCGGACTACCGGACCGGTGACCCGGCCGAGCTGCGGGCACCGGGCGCCGGTGAACGCGTCGGTCTGTACGACCCGGGACCGGCACTGCGAGCGGGCGCCGGGCCCCAGGCCGGCGACCCGGTGGTGCGCCAGGCGCTGCACGGGCTGATCGCACGGACCACGACGGGCAGCGAGCTCGTGGTCGCCGTCCCTGTCTCCCACAACGAGGAGGTCATCGGCGTCGTCCGGGCCTCCTCCGCCGTATCAGCCGTGCGTGAGCGAGTGTTCCTCGGCTGGGCGGCGCTCTGCGGCGCGGCCTTGCTCGCCCTCACCGTCGCCGTCCTTGTCACCCGCAGGCAGGCGCGGGTGCTCGCCACACCGCTGGAGGACCTGTCCCGGCACTGCCGGGCCGTCACCGAGGGTGATCTGACCGCCCGGGCGGCGCCCAGCGCCATCGCCGAGATCGACCAGGTGGCCCGTACGCACAACGACATGCTGCACAGCCTGGCCGAACTCCTGCGCCACGAGCGGGACTTCACCACCAACGCGTCACACCAGCTGCGCACCCCCCTGGCGGGCCTCCAGCTCACCCTGGAGTCGGGTCTCGAACAGGACGACGCACAGCTGCGGCCCGTGGTGGAGGAGGCTCTGGTCTCCACCCGCCGCCTGCACCGCACGGTGGAGGAGGTACTGCGCCTGGCCGGCTCGGGCGGTCTGCCGTACCACCCGGTGCCGGACCGGCCCCTGGACCAGATCCTGGAGGAGACGGTACAGCGGCGGCACGGGCTGTTCGCCCAGGCCGGCAGACGACTGGAGTACCCGCCCCAGGACGCCCCGGCCGGGGTACGCGTGCCGGGCGGGCCCGTCACCGAGATCCTCGGCGTACTGCTGGACAACGCCCACGCACACGGCAGCGGCAGCGTCCGGGTCACCGTCCGTGACCTCGACGACGCCCTCGCGATCGACGTCGTCGACGAAGGCACCCTGCACACTGATCCGGCGCGCCTGTTCTCCCGCGGGCACACGGGCGGCGGCTCGGGCGGCACCGGCGCCTCGGGCGGCTCGGGCAGTACGGGCGGCTCGGGCGGCTCGGGCGGTACGGGCATCGGCCTCGCGCTCGCCCAGGATCTGGCCGTCTCGCTGGGCGGCAGGCTCTTCCTCGCCTGCGGCGACCCCACGACGTTCACCCTCCTCATCCCGGTCCGCTCGATCGAGTAGCCGGGTCTCCTCGGCGGTCAGGATGTGTTCAGGATCCGGCTGGCAGGGTCCTGAGGCATGGCATACGAGACTTCTGACATCGCCGGGGCAGGCGGGTCGTACCGACGAGCCGAAGCCGCCCCAGGCCACCGCCTCCGCCTCCGCCGGAACAAGGTTCCCGAGGTCACCGCGTACTTCTGGATCATCAAGGTGCTGTGCACGACGGTCGGCGAGACCGCGGCCGACATGCTGAACACCAACCTGGGGCTGGGCCTGACCGGGGTGTCGCTGCTGATGAGCGCACTGCTGCTGGGGGTCCTCGTCGTCCAGTTCCGCACCAGGACCTACCGGCCGGGCGTCTACTGGCTCGCCGTGGCTTTGATCAGCGTCGTCGGCACCCTGATCAGTGACAATCTCACCGACAACATGGGCGTGCCGCTGGCGGCCAGCACATGCGCGTTCGCGCTCGCCCTCGCTGTGGTCTTCGCCGTCTGGTACAGCCGCGAGAAGACCCTCTCCATCCACAGCATCGACACGGTGTCCCGCGAGGCCTACTACTGGCTGGCCGTGCTGTTCACCTTCGCGCTGGGTACCGCGGCCGGTGACCTCGTCGCCGAGCGGATGGCCCTCGGCTACTGGGTCTCCGCCGTTCTGTTCGGTCTCGCCATCGCCGCGATCGCCGTCACGCGACTCGCGCTCGGCCTGAACGCCGTGCTGAGCTTCTGGATCGCGTACATCCTCACCCGCCCGCTGGGCGCCTCGATCGGCGACTATCTGTCGCAGCCGACCGGCGACGGCGGCCTCGGCTTCGGCACTGTCATCACCAGCGTTCTCTTCCTCGCCGTCATCCTCGGCCTGGTCGTGTACCTCTCGATCACGCGCCGCGACGTCATCAAGGCGGACCGGCTCAGCCCGGAGGCAGGCTGACCACGAAGGCCGCACCCGGGGTGTGCCGCTCTTCGTGGCGCACCTCGCCGCCGGCCGAGCGGGCCAGGCGTCGCGAGAGCGGCAGCCCGAGGCCCGCTCCGCCGTGTCCGTCCCCGGGATCGGCGCGGCGCCCCGGCTGGAACAGCCGCGACGCGAACGACGCGGGCACGCCAGGACCGTCGTCCATGACCTCGACGCGTACGCCGTCGGCATGCGCACGTACCCGGATCTCGACGCGCTCCCGCGCGTACCGCAGCGCGTTGTCGAGCAGCGGAGCGACGATGCGTTCCACAAGGGCCCCCGGCACTCCTGCGGACAGGCCGTTGTCCTGTCCGGAGAGGACGACCGTCACCTGCCGCGGCTTGGCGGTACTCGCCGCGAGCCGCCGCAGGACGGGCAGTACGTCCGTGGAGCCCGGCACGGCGGCCATGCTCTCGCGGGCGTCATCGAGGAGGGTGTCGCAGATCGTGCGCATGGACCGGGCGGCGTCGAGGATCGCCGCGTGCGTGGCCAGGGTGTCCCCGGCGGAGCGCGGGCGGGCCTGCCACCAGTCGAGTTCGGCGATGATGAGGGCGAGCGGATTGCGCAGCTCGTGCGAGAGCTCCCGGGTGAGCTGCTGCTCGTGTCGCAGCAGTGCCCGGATACGGTCCAGGAGCGAGTCCAGCGACCGGCCCAACTCGACCAGTTCCCTGGGCCGTTCCCCATTCCCGAAGCGCTCGTCGGAGGCCATCGCACTCCACCGGCCGGCGTCCTCGGTCATGGTGGCCACGGGGCGCAGCGCTCGCTGGACCGACAGCCGCGTCAGCGCGTAGGTGCAGGCCAGCATGACCGCGTCGAGCGCGAGCGACGCGTAGAACAAGGTACGGGCCGAGCTTCGGTAGGGCGACAGGTCCAGCGCGGTGACGACGGCCATGGCCTGCTTGCCGCCCGGCACCGGCCGCACACACAGCCGGATCGTGCCGTGGCCCTGGGCGGTGGCGCAGGCCGGTCCGCCCGGTGCGCCCGGTCCACCCGGTCCGCCCGGTGCGGCCAGCCGGCCGGCGGCGCGGGTCAGCGAGCTGGTGGCCGTGGCGGACCCGGGCTTCTCGATGAGCCGGCCGCCCGCGTAGATCCACACGTTCGTGTCGAGCAGTTCCTCGCCCGGTGACTCCCTGACGTTCACCCGCGGCCCGCTCGTGTCGACGGTCGCGGCGACCACCGCGGCCCGCGCGCGCAGCTCGTCGTCGGCCTGGCGTTGCAGATGGCGCTGGACAACGGCGTTGAACACGACGGTGAGGATCACCATCAGCAGCATGGCGGTGGTCAGCGCGACCAGGGAGAGCCGGCCGCGCAGGGTGCGTGGCCGGCACCGGGAGAGGAACGCATTCATGACAAGCGGTGCCCGACGCCGCGTGCGGTGGTGACGCTGAGCGCGCTACCACCCGCACGGAGCTTGCGGCGCAGCCGGGTCACATACTGGTCGAGCGTGTTGTCGCTGACCTGGGCGCCCTCGGGCCAGCCGACCCTGATCAGTTCCCGCCTGCTCACGATGCCCCCGGACGAGGCGATGAGAGCCGCGAGAAGCCGGAACTCCGTGGGTGTGAGGCCGACCTCGGTGCCACGTACCGACAGACTGTGCCTGACCGGGTCCAGCGTCACATCGCCGGTCGCCGCGACCGGCACCGGACCGGTGCGCCTGAGGGCCGCCCGCAGCCGGGCCGCCAGCTCCGCCAGATGGAACGGCTTGGGCAGGTAGTCGTCGCCCCCGGCGGAGAATCCGGCGAGCCGGTCCGTGAGGTGGTGATGAGCCGTCAGGAAGACGACGGGCCAGAGGAGGCCTCTGGCCCGCACCGCCTGGCAGACGTCCCGGCCGTCGGCGTCGGGCAGTCCGACATCGATGACGGCCGCATCGACGACGTCACCGGCCAGCCGCAGCGCCGTCGCTCCATCGGGGGCGGGCACGGTGCGGAAGCCCTCGTCACGCAGGCCGCGCACCAGGACGTCACGCAGGGCGTGATCATCCTCGACGACCAGAACCCTGTACCGCATGATCCTCCCTGGCCCCCTCGGTGTACGTCACCATGACCAACCCGTGCGACTACAATCCTGTAGACGGTCTACTGAACTGTAGACGATGGCGGGACGAGGATCGTTCCCATGGACCAGCTCCAAGGGCGAACGCCGGCCGACGGGTGAGCTTGAGGCCGGTGCGATGCCGCCACGGTGGTCGGCCCGGGAAGCCGCTCACCGCCGGGCTCGTACAGCGGGAACGGGACCGTCGTACGGCCCGGCCCCTACGACGGTCCGCACTGATCATCAGCGCGGTCCCGGCCGAGGAGGCCGCCACGGCCGACGCGCCGGCGCCGCACTGTCCGCCGAGGGCGGCGGCTACGTGCTGCCCGTCTGCTCCGGCGGCCGACCGGAAGAGGTCGCTGACCGGACCGTGCGCCCGGCCGACCGGCGACCACCTGGCTCACCGGACGGATCCTCACCGTCGACGGGGGCCCGGAGCCGGCCTGACGTCGCACGGCCATCGCTCGGTCTGCTCAACGACCATTCGAGCTCTCGGACCCCCCCGGTCGCCCTCGCGTCAAACGAGATCACCTGAGTCCGCCAGGAACTTCGTCGTGTCGCGGTGCCGACCAACTGACGGCCCGTACCGCAGGGTTGGGAACGGCTCAGATCACCGGCGGCCCCGCCTCGATGCGGCGTAGCACCGGGGGCAGACGGTCCAGGTGGGGGCCGGTCTGGACCTGCCGCTCATCCCACCAGGTGGCGCCGGCGTCGTGCAGCGGGCCGATGATGTCCTTGGCCTTGGCCGCGTCCGGAGGCGTGGCCCCGCCGAGCACGAACTCGAAGGGGCGCTCGGCCTCTGCCCCGCGCTGCTCGCGCACGTAGCCGACCAGTTCCCGTACCTCTGCGGCATCCGGCACATGACCATGCCGTGCTGTCTCGAACAGTGGTACCGCGCCATCCCACCGTGCTGCGCGCCGCATGGGCGCGCGACGCGGCCAGAACCCGCCGATCCACACCGGCGGACGCGGCTGCTGCGCGGAGGCGGGGAGCAGTGTCACGTCCCGGACTTCGTAATGGCGGCCGTGGTGGTTCACCGGCTCGCCGGACCAGAAGTTCCCCAGCAACTCCAGTCCCTCGTCCAGCCGCTCGGCGAGGATGCGCGGCTCGGCGGCGTCGCCGAAGCTGCGGTATTCATCCTCTATCGGACCGCCCAGGCCCGCGGCGAAGATCGCCCTCCCGCCGCTGAGGTGGTCCAAGGTGGCCACTTGGCGGGCGAGTTGCTGCGGACGGTAACGGGGGACCGGCGTCAGCAGGGTGCCCAGTCGGATCCGGGAGGTTGCCAGCGCGGCTGCGGTCAGCAGCATCCAGGGGTCTCCGAAGGGACGCTCCTGGTGCTTCCGGTGCAGGACATGGTCCCAGACGAAAAGCCCGTCCCAGCCGGCCTGTTCGGCGGCGGCCGCCACGGTCGCGACGTTGCGGGGGTCGGCGAAGTCCCCGAAGTTGGGGATGTTGATGGAGAAGCGCATGCCAGCAGGATGCGCGGCCGGCCATGAAGGTGCAATCGGATTCGGATCCGGAAACGGCTTCACGCCGCGCCACAGCCGGACACCTGCTCCGCGGAGCTCGGCCACGGCATCGGGACGGGCGTCGTCCGAGTGTGTGCATCTCACCCGGGGATTCGCGCCCGTGGAGGTCACCAGCGATCGGACCGGCGGCTTTGCCCTGGCCCCCGCACCGCGCGACTGCCTTTCCAGTGAAGACGAACGCCCCGGCGGCGCAGATCCCGCGGCCGATGCGCCCCACTCGCGCCTCTCCTGCGCTCCGCCGTTACGGGCATATTCGCCGCAAAGAAACGTTCACGCAGGCCACAGCGCATCCAGGACGCCGGGCTCGGGGAACCCTTGCCACGGGAAACCGACCTTCGGTTCCCCGGAAAGGCCGGCATGCTCAAGCTCAACCGAATCACCGCCCTCACCCTCGCCCCCGCGGCAGCCCTCGCCCTCTACGCCGGGACCGCCACTGCCGCATCGGCGCCCGCCGCCCTGCCCGCTCAGGGGAGCACGCTCTCGGCGACGGCGCCCGCGGCAGCTGCCCAGAACGGTGCGGTGCGGAAGGTCACCGCGTTCTTCGACCAGTACAAGAGCGCGGTCGAAGGCACCAATCCCGATATGAACCCGCGTGAAGTCCGCAACGAGTTCCTCACCGCCCGACTCAACGCGCGGCTCGACACATGGGCCGATGAACACTCCGCCGACCCCGTCTTCCGCGCGCAGAACGTCCCGCAGGACCGGTCCGTCGCGCTCGGAGCAAGCAACCCTCGTACGACCACGGTGATCGTCACCCAGTACTGGCGCGGCAGCGACCCGACGAAGGTCCGCTACACCGTTCCCACTCCCGGAGGGAAGATCATCGACATCCAGGGCGCGTAGAGACAGCCCAGGAAACCCCGAATGCGGGCCGGGAGCCATCCCACCCATTGATCCCGGTCCCCATGCGTCCGTCTTCTCACTAATAGGAGGAGGCGGACGCACGCGACTCCGAGCTTGATTCGTCAACGCCTCTGTGACCCACCGCCAGGAGACCGTGACCCGCCTCCTTGTGTCTCCGTTCCGCCAGCACCTCGCCGCTTCCGGACAGGCCCGACATCAACCGGTTCATCACCTCGATGAAGGTGTGGATGCGCGGCCTCGGCCGGCACCTGACCTGCCCCCGCTACGGGTAGCCCGTCCCGCGCGCGGTAACGCGCGCCCGTTACCTACCAGAACGCCCCTGCCGGGACCTTGCCGGCGGGGGCGTCTGACCTCACTTCGCGGTGTCTCACGAGGAACTCGTGAGCACCCACAACTGCCACACCCCGGCCGCCCGGCACTCGTCCCTCTGCACGTTCCCGCCGTTCGCGAGATACCACCGGCCCCGGGCCTGGCAGGCGCCCAGATCCGCGAAGTCCTCCACGTGGCTCCAACCGGTGGCGGCCGTCACGGTTGCAGCGGTCGCGTTCGCCCCGGCCGCCACTGCCGAGACCGCCAGCACCGCCGCCACCGCGGCGGCCACTGCCGTGGCCCTTCTCCTGAGATTCATACTTGTCCTTCCTGGTGTGCGACGGCCGACGCGGGGCGTCGGCAAGTACGTCGACATACCTATTGCACGAGCGCACCGCGCTCATTTCGGACGAATGCCCTTCCCGGGCCGAATGCCCGTACCGTTCCCCTGCACGGACCACATGTGAGGCGAGGAGCGCAGGGTTCTGTCCACGGGCCCGCCGTCCTCGGTGCGGGACCGCGAGACGCAGGTCAGTCAGCCGCCACAGCGGTACCTGATGCCCGACGGGCCCTCCGACGCCTTCAAAAGCGCGATGAGCGATGTCCCCGATCCGCCGCCCGATGCCAAGTCGCCACGGTTCGCGAAGGGGTAGCGGCATAGGCAGAGGGGAAAACCCCTGGCCTTCGGATTCGAGCAACAACAACTTGCCGACGTGGTCTAGCGTTGGCCCTTCTCATCCTTGACGACGGGGGGCACCCGCGGTGATCGGTCTGAAGGAAGCCATCCAGGCGACGTATGACGAGCTGACGGCTGCGGCACACGGGGGCGCCAATAGCCCCCTGCGCTTTCAGTACAGCAGCATCGAGCTGGAGATGACCATCGCCATGAGCGACTCACGAGAGCGCCAGGGCGGACTGAAGGTCTGGGTCTTGGACGGCTTTCGGAAGCGGATTCGCGGCAAGACCTCTACGCACACGGTCCGGGTCACCATTGAGCCGCACACCTCCGCCGTGGGCGAAGTCGCCTACACGGTGCACGAGTGATCATCTCCAGAGCGCCCGGGTTCCAGACGCCCTTGCCGGTCACGGCGGAGGTCTGGTGGAGCCTGCGCGGCCCCGGGGAGAAGGAGAGGGCGAGATACTTTTGGGCGCGGGTCGCGGCCACGTAGAAGAGTCGGCGCTCGTCGGGTGTTCCTCGCGGACGCCGACCTCGCCCAGGAAACGCTGGTAGGTGCCCTGGATCGTGTAGGTGTTCCAGGGCATGCCCTCTGCCCAGCCGCGGGCCTCGTCGAGGATCTTCCCACCCCCCCCGGCGCTTCAGGGCCTCATCGCGGAGCCCGAGCCGGGCGTCCGTCCACGCCGTGACGACGGCGTCGTGGCCTGGACCTCGGGCGTCTGGAACAGGCTGCTCAGGCCCTTGATGATGTAGCGGATGCCCCGGGCGCGCATCTCGGTGACCAGCGAGTTGGCGTCGCCCGACACGCTGCGGAAGAGGACGGCGAAGTCCGAGTACGCCAGGCCCCGTGCCGGCACGCCGGCGCGGTCGGTGAAGGGCTGGCCGATCATCCACTCGATGCGGTCGCAGATCCACGCGGCCTCATCCTGTGGTGGCCGGCAGCTCGCCGCGGTCATAGCTCTGGTGGCTGCTAGTGATCATTGACTTGCTCAGCCGACGCGCGGGATCGATGCCCTCCGCCACCCGGCGTGCAAGGTCCACCGCCGCCTTGACGAGCGGAAGTTCTCGCTGAGTGTCACGGTCTTGGCGCTGCTGTGGCGGGTGGTGAACGTCAGGACATTGTTCACCGCGCTTGCGCGCCGCTGGTAGATCGTCTGGTCGTCGTCCCCCACGACGCATAGGTTCGCGCCGCACTGGATGAGGCCGGCGATCAACTGTTCCTGGACGGGGTTGGTGTCCTGGTATTCGTCCACCACCACGACGTAGCGGACAGTTTCCTGCACGTGCGCGGGCAGATTGACCACGGGTTCGGTGGCCGACCCTCCCGTACTTGGCGGGAGCTGTAGTCGAGGTAGTGAAGGCGCTGGAGCAATGCCTGGTGACTGCTCGGGTCGTTGAGCCCGTGCGACGGCAACTCGTACTGGTCGATCCCGTCCCCTCGGAGCATGCCGAAATCCCGATGGCAGAGACGGGAGTTGACGTACCGCTTCATCGGGCGAGTCGGGCTTCCCTTGGTACGGATCTGTGTCGTCGCGGTCGATCAGAACACGAGCCTGCACATCGCTGAGGACAGTGCGTTTGAACGTTTCCGGCACCTGAGACTGCAGCCTGCTCAAGGCATAGTCGTGCATGGTGCCGACGAAAAGCTCGGCCAATCCACGGACATCTCCCAGTTCTTCTCGGACGCGAGAGAGACGATGCGCTGCTTCGGCTCTCCGGCCGTCCGGTCGGTGAACGTGAAGGCGACAATGTGCCGCGGCTCCACGCTGGGCAGTCGGAGCAACTCCACCATCCGCCGGGCGATGACTTCGGTCTTTCCGGATCCAGCGCACGCGACGATTCCCAGGTGCCGGTCCACGGTGTTGATCGCTGCCGGCTGATTCGGGGTTGGGGCTGAGGGAGGCGGCGGTACGTGCCGTGGGCCGGCCCGGCGGCCGTACGGAAGTTCCCGGCCAGGAACGGAAGCCCGGCTATTTGCGGGCGGGCTCACCGATGAACAGCAACGACAGTTGCATTCCGTGTTCGATGGCGGCGACGGCCTGACGTATGCGGCGTTCCTGTATTGGCTCTGTTCACGAGAACGGGTTCTGCCTCGCTTTCCGTGATGTGCGCACGCTGAGTGACGGTTGATGCTCCGGTCGAGCTCCGGGAGGTTGCCTGAAAATGACCAGGGCCGATCTTGATGTGGATCGACAGTACTGCGTCGTGGAAGAGATGGCGTCCCGCCTGGAGGGCCTGCTGTTACCGTCCATCGCGGACGTGTCGGTGCTGTCGCTGGACGTGAGCCACGAGGCGATACGCATCGGCCGTCTGCAGTACGGCGGACGGGGCGGCATGCCCGGACTGTGGGAGCGAGTCGACCCGGGTGCACAGCTCTTACCTGCGGTTTCCAGCGGACGTGCCGAGGGGGGACGTCTGGTGGTCCTGCAACTGCGAGTCCGGCGGTTCTTCTGTCCGGAGCCGTCGTGTGCTCGGCGGACGTTCGCTGAGCAGATGCCGGGACTGACCCGGCGGCACAGCAGGTGGACGGAGCGGTTGCGGTCGACTCTCGCCGCAGTGGGTCTCGCCCCTGCCGGCCGGGCCGGCGCCCGGATGGCTCGGGCGTTCGGGGTGTCCATCAGCCGCAGCGCGGTGTTGCGGCTGATCGATGCATTGCCTGAACCCGCAGTCCCGGCCACGCGAGTGGTGGGGGTTGATGAGTACGCCACATGCAAAGGACGGGTCTACGGCACGGTGCTCGTCGACGTCGAGACCCGTCGGCCGGTGGATCTGCTGCCCGACCGAGAGGCGTCCAGCCTGGCCGCATGGCTGGTGAAGCGTCCCGGGATCGAGATCATCTGCCGGGACCGCGCGCCGTTCTTCGCGGAAGGCGCCATAGCCGGGGCACCACAGGCGACGCGGGTCGCCGACCGCTGGCATTGGTGGCACAACCTCGGGGAGGCCGCCGAGCGGGCTGTCGCCCGCCACCGCCAGTGCCTTCGCGTCCTGCTCCCCGATCGCGAGGCGAAGGCCGACGAACCGACGCCGCCCGAGGAGAAGGCGAACTCTCCATGGCGGAGCGAGCGATTCGCCAACCGCGTCCGAGCCCGGCACGCCACGGTCCACGCGCTGCTGGAAGCCGGTCACAGCCGCCGTTCCATCGGGCGTCAGCTCCAGATGACCCACTGCACCGTCAAGAGCCTCGCCGACGCTGCGAAGCCGGAGGACCTCTTTCGCGGCCAGTGGCAGCACAACAGGACCTCCGTCCTCGGTGAGTACAAGCCCTACCTGGACGAACGGTGAGACCAAGGCTGTACCAACGCCTGGAAGCTCTGGGAGGAGATCGTTCCGTTGGGCTATCGAGGCAGCTATGGCCGGGTCAGCGCCTATCTGCGAGGGAAGCGCACCTCGCCACGGCCGGTCACCGCGCAACCGCCGGCACCCCGCGTGGTGACAAGATGGATCCTCAGCCGACCCGAGACGCTTACCTCTATCGAACAGCTCCGGCTCAGGGCCGTCCTTGCCAACTGCCCTGAACTCGACGCCCTGACCGGTCACGTCCGGTCCTTCGCCCAAATGCTCACCGAGCGGCAGGGGGAACGTCTCCCGCAGTGGCTCGACGCCGTCCGCCAGGACGACCTGCCCAGCCTCCACACTCTCGCGGCCGGCATCGACCGAGACCGCGACGCGGTCATCGCCGGCCTGACCCTGCCCTGGAACTCCGGCGTCGTCGAAGGACACGTCAACAGGATCAAGATGCTCAAGCGCCAGATGTTCGGCCGAGCCGGTTTCAGCCTGCTACGCAAGCGCGTATTGCTGGCCACCTGATCAACCACCCGGCTCTCGGTGATAGGACTTCCCTCTACGGAAAGATGATGCAAAGGCGACAGCGTGGACGCAGTAGTAGCGATCAGCTTGATCCGCATGGCCGCTGCAGACTTGGCCATGGAACCTTGGCAGCGCCCCTCGGACGCTTACCTGGTCCAGTTGGGCCTGGACGCCCTGATGGCCGACATCGAGGCTCCCTCGCTTCCCCTGCTGGCTGGCCTCGCGCGTGGTGAGTATCCCCAGGCCCGCGAGCTGTTCGACCTTGTACTGGAAGAGTTGGTTCTACTGCCGCTGACCTCGGAAGATCTTGCCAAGGCGCGATGGACCGCGGCCCAGTGGTGGGCCGGCCAGATCGTGGCGTGCCAACTCGATCCCGTGCAGGGAGCGAAGCTGATCTATGAGGAAGCTGCAGCCGAACTCGACTACCCCGACGCGCTGCAACCCTTCGTTGATCTGGCGAGAGCGCTCGACCTGCCGAACGATCAACCTCCTGACCAGCAGCACATTCGCGACCGGGTCACCTCCGCGGCGCGAGACTTTCTCGCCACAGAAGCGCGCCAGAACCACAGCCTTTGAGCTACGTCGCATGACCCACCGTGACCGATTCACGGAAATCGAGCCAGACCCGAGAACGGGGCAGCACTTGTTCGCGGGTTTGGGAGGCAGTCGGCTTTCGCTGGGAATCGAAATATTCACGGGCTGGACAGCACCGGCGATCGGGCCGGTGCCCTGGGGGTGCGCACGTCGCCGGGGGAGTCCGGTTCGGCGGCGGAGGTCAGCGGTATGCGGCGAGGAAGGTCCGGACGCCCGCGTCGGCGTAGTGGTCGAGTTCGGGCTGGGTGTGCTGTGGGCTGCCGTGGAACATGGCCCTGTTCACCGGGATCCACAGCAGCAGGCCGGAGAAGTGGTTGGCGGCCAGAAGAGGGTCGTCGATCCGCAGCATTCCCCGGTCGGCCAGGCGGTGGAAAGTGTCGGCCAGAGTGGCCAGTACGCGCTCGAATCCCTGCTCGTACCAGGTGGCGCCCAGGTCGGGGAAAGCGTCGGCGTTGGCGATGATGAGGCGCCGCAGTTGGAGCACCTGGGGCTGAGTGAGCGTGGTCAGGAACTGGCGGGCCAGCCGAAGCAGGTTCTCCTCCAGTGCGTCCGCGTCGATGGGGATGCCGGCCACCAGGTCGATCACGGCCTCGATCCGGTCGGTGGTGGCCAGGACGATCTCGGCGAACAGCTTCTCCTTGTCAGCGAAGTGCTTGTACACCGTCTGCTTGGACACGGCGGCCAGCTTGGCGATGTCGTCCATGCTCGTGCCGGCGTAGCCCTTCGCCATGAACACCGCTGTCGCGGCCTCCACGATCGCCTGGTGCTTACGGGCCGAGCGTCCGCCGGGTTCGTTTGCTTCCATGTCGCCTCCGAGCAAGGGTACTGGACAGTCCAGTTCCATCGCCAGTACTGTACCGTCCAGTTCGCCAGTACTGGACAGTCCAGTTCTGAGTGCAGCTTCGGGTTTAGGGGGATCTCATATGACTCAGGCAATCCGTATACCGGCTACCAGCCGTGTTGCCTCGGCTCCGTTCGCCACTCGCGCGCTACTCGCCTGCGGGGCGGTGGCAGGACCGCTGTTCCTGTCGGTGGGGGTGCTCGGGGGCCTGACGCGTACCGGCTTCGACTTCAGCCGCAATGCCATCAGCCAGCTCAGCCTCGGTTCGCTGGGCTGGATCCAGGTCGCAGGCTTCCTGGTCACCGGCGCGCTGGTCATTGCTGGCGCGATGGGGCTGCGGCGGGCGATCGGCGGCACGGCCGGAGGCACCTGGGTGCCGTGCTTGGTCGGCGTCTTCGGTGCGTCCTTCCTGCTCGCGGGAGTCTTCAAGGCGGACCCGGGTGCGGGCTTCCCGGCCGGCACACCGGACGGTCCGGCCGCGCTGAGCGGGCACGGAACGGTCCACATGCTCAGCGGCATGGTGGGCTACCTCGCGCTGTGCGCCGCGTTCCTCATGCTGGCCCGACACTTCGCTGCCCACGGCCGGCGCGGCTGGGCCCTGGCCTACCGCCTGCTGCCGCTAGGGGTCATCGCCGGGTTCGCCGCCTCCGCCACCACCGTGGCGGCCTTCACCGCCGCAGCCGGCCTCGGCCTGCTCGCGCTCACCGCAGCCACCGTCCGGCTGGCCGGCCCCGCGCCGACCTCACGGCGGTAGCGTCTCCAACTCCCGCTCGCACGGCAACAACCCGAGACCACAGCACTCAGACAGACAGGATGGTTCGTCATGACCGCACCGGTGAAAGGCCCCGCCAGCTACTTCCCGTCGATCGAGAAGAAGTACGGCCGCCCGATCGAGGAGTGGAAGGAGTTGATCCGCACCTCACCCCTGACCAAGCACATGGAACTCGTGGCATGGCTCAAGACCGAACACGGCCTCGGTCACGGGCACGCCAACGCCCTTGTCGCCCACACTCTCGCCGAGCGTGCCAGTAACTAGCCCCAGGTCGAGCATGAGTTCTGCGGGCGGCGGAACTCACGCCCGACCCGAGGTGCAGTCGGTTCTCGGGCTCTGGCTCACTTTCCGTGGAGGGCTGACTGAGTGTGATGTCAGTGGAGTGTGGTCAGATGGCCGGACTATGCGGCCTGTCGTGAACAACTCTGATCGAGTGCAGTGGCACTACACTCCCTTCGAGAGCGTGGGCCCGCTCCGACGGCACCACCCACTGGAACAACTCCCACAGCTCATCCGGCACCAGCCGCTCAACGATCCTAAGTAGCAGGTCAGACGGGGTGCGGCGTCGTCGTATCAGATGTCGCGGATGAGCGGGACGGTCCGTTCGTTACGCCGGGTCTCCGAGGTCGAGGATCCAAGTGCATGCGCTCAGCAACTCCCCGTGCTCCCCGCCTGTCGGGGCGGTGGCCGAACGGTGGCCGACGAAACCGTCAGGCCGGATCAGCAGCGCGCCCGTGGGCTCCAGTCCGTAGCGGGCGAGGAGATCCGAGACGGCTTCGTCCACCGGGGTCAGATCACGTCCCAGGGCAAGGCTCTTGAACGGGATTCCCAGTTCCTCCTGAATCCGTGTGGCGGCGGTCGCCCATGCCTCGCTGTTGTCAGGGCCCATGAACAGTACGAAGCCGCCGTCATAGAGATCGATCGTCGAGATCCTGGTCCCCCGGGAGAGCACCCAGGAGTGCGGCGCTCGTGCACTCGGGCGTGCGCTGGGCACGTACTCGGCGATGCTGGATTCGACGATCGGGGTGCCGTCCGGGATCACCGCACTGCTGTCGTACTGGAAGCCGAACTGGCGGCCGTGATTGGAGAGCACGTCCTGCTGGTCGAAGACGCTCGCGGCGATGGATTCCCGTACCCGCGCGCCCTCTTCGGTGTCGGCCTCGATGGCGGCGAGGAACTCCTTGTCATGGGTGAGGAAGCCGGTCTTCTCCATCGCGCGGGTGTTGTTCATGCACAGCTCGCCATTGGATTCCGCGACGGGAAGGCGCTCGGTCTCGTAGGTGTCCAGCAACCTGTCGCCCGCGTTCCAGCGGAGGCGTGCGACGAGTTTCCAGGCGAGGTTGTGGATGTCCTGTACGCCGCTGTTGAGGCCGAATCCGCCGTGGGGCGGGAAGTGGTGGCAGGAGTCGCCGGCGAGGAAGGCCCGGCCTGCGCGCCAGGTGTCCGCGACGGCCAGGTCATGTGTCCAGGTCCAGGTGTAGTGGATCTGGAACGGGATGGGCTCACCGATGGCCTGGAGGATTTCCTGTTCGCAGCGCTCGGGGGTCGCGGTGGCGGGGTCGACTCCGGGCGGGATGTCAAAGTTGTAGCGCCAGCGCGTGGGGCTGTCGCGCAGGAAGGCGCCCTGGGTGTCTTTGTTGGCGATCCAGACGAGGGGGATGACGCGGTCGCCGAGGTAGGGGTCGAGTTCGGCACTGAACTGGACGTTGACGGCGGTGCCGAGGGATTCCTGGCCGTGCTCGCCGATGCCGAGGGTACGGCGGACGATGCTGCGGATGCCGTCGGCGCCGATGACGTACTGCGCGGTAACGGAGTGCTTCTCGCCCTCGGTGTCGGTGTATTGGGCGAAAACCGAGTCCTCGCCGATGTCGAGGCTCACCACCTCCGAACTGAGGAGGATGGTGACGTTCTCCATCTCGTCGGCGGCCTCGGCGAGCAGTGGTTCGAACATATGCTGACCCACCGTCGACAGCCGCTCGGGAGAGTGCTGTCCGAGTTCCTGGAGTGCCTCTCCCGACTCCTCCACGGACAGTGAGCCGAACTCGATTCCGTTGAGTCGGGTTCGCCAGGCGATGGTAACGCCTGCCGGCGTGCCTGCCGTCAGCTCCCAGATCGGCTGGGACACCCCCCACTGCCGGAAGAGTTCCATGGTCCGGGCGTGGACACCGTTCGCCTTCGGATAGCGGGAGAACTGATCCCGGCGCTCCAGAACGAGCACCTTGACCCCGGCCCGGCCGAGTGCGAGGGCGCCACTCAGACCAACGGGTCCCGCCCCAATGATCAGAACTTCAGGTTCGTCACTCATGTCCGTCATGTCCGTGTCCCCTCATCGCGACGTCGGAAGTAGCGCTAGAAGGTGCTACACCGGATGGGCGCCTGCCGGTGCGGAGGTGATGTTGCAGCGCGCGACCGCGACCTGCGGCTTCACCTTCTCGATGGGTGCGGCTCTGCGTGCAGTTGCTCAGGCGCGGTGGCGGTGCGGTCGCAACGACGTCTCCATCGCTGGAACTATAGAAACCGTAGCACGCTATGGAAAAGATATCGACTGGATCGGGGCAGGGGGTGTGGCCTGATGGAGGGCCGATTCAGGGGTGGTCCGTCCTGGGTTTCGTCGGGCCCGGAGTGCGGCCCGCAGGGCGGTCGGCCGACCAGGCCGCGCCCCAGGACTCGACCGCGTCGAAGACGGGGGAGAGGCGCTTGCCGATGCCGGTGAGCTGGTAGCGGATCTCCACCGGGCGCCCGACGGTCACATTGCGCTCAACGATCCCGGCCGCCTCGAACTCCTTGAGTCGCTGGGAGAGCATCGCGTCGGTGATGCGTGGGATCCGGTCGCGCAGTTCACCGAAGCGGTGCGGTCCGTCGAACAGGCGCTGGAGGATCACTCCGTTCCAGCGTCGGCCGATCAGTTCGATGGCCGCGTGGAAGTCGGAGCATGACTGGCCGTGCCCGGTCGGATCGACTTGCTCCTCGGCTTTGCGCATGTGGCCATCGTAACCGCTAGTCGATTGATAGCTTGCTATAGGTTCCATAGTAACTAGTATGTTTGTAGTTGGCGGGATCGGTCCCGTCCGTCGAAAGGTCATGCCATGGCACCCGAGCCGCTCACCCCGCAGAACACCACGATCATCCTGGTTGACTACGCGGTCGGTTTCGCGAACCTGTTGCGATCCCACGACCTGGCCGAGCACGTCAACAACGTGGTCGGCCTGGCGAAGACCGCCAAGTTCTTCCGGAGCGGGCTGGTTGTGACCAACGGTCTGCCGTCCAAGCCCTCCGGCCCGCTCTACCCGCAGCTGCTCGATGTCATCGGCGACGAGCCGGTGATCGAGCGCCCCGGCTTTTTCGACTGCTTCCGTGACGAGGCGTTCGCCGAGGCCGTCCGCAAGACCGGCCGGCGCAAGCTGGTCATCGGCGGAGTCTCCACCGAGGGCTGTGTGCTCCAGACGGTGCTCGGGGCGCTGCGCGCGGGCTACGAGGCGCATGTCGTCGTCGACGCGAGCGCGAGCCTGACGGTCGAGACCCACCGGAACTCCATCCAGCGCCTGGTGCAGGCCGGCGCGGTACCGGTCACCTGGTTCTCCGTGGCCGGTGAGTTCCAGGCCGACCATCGTGCCCCCACGGCACCGGTGTACCAGCAGATCATGCGCGAGCATGTTCCGGCGATGAGCAAGGCAGTTGACCTGTACGCCACGACGCGCGAGCAGGTACTGAAGCAGGAAGCCGCGCTCACCGGCTCGTGAGCGGGCGGCTGCGACGGTCGCCGGACGGCGGACGAGGGGCGGGCCCGACGGACACTCCGTAGGGCCCGCCCTTCGTGTGCGGCAGTCGAACCGGCGGCGCTCGATGGATGGCTACTCGGCGTACACCGGCACCGGGTGGCGCCGTACGAAGTCCAGGGCCACGGCCACGGCCACGGCCCGGTACGGGTACCGGTCCCCGATGACTTCACGTCCCGGCAGTCCGCGGTAGTCAGCGTCGGCCAGTGCTTCGCGGATGGCGTCGAAGTCCGGTTCTCCGGTGCCGGGGGAGTGGCGGTGACCAGTTCGGCGGCACGGGGCAGACGGGGAGCAAGTAGCCGGGGTTTTCATGAGTGTTGAGCGGCTCGATCAGAATCGATGAGCCCAGGCGACGGGCCTCGGCGGTGCGGACGGCCGCCGCGATGCTTGCCCGGCGGCGGCCTCGATGCCCGCCACACCCAGCTGTTCGGCAAGGGCGTCCTCCCGCAGCTCGCGGCGTGCCACCAGGGCGACACGGAAGCCCTCGCGGCCGAAGCGGCGGGCGAGGGAGGTCCCGGTCCCGGGGCCGGCGCCGAAGACAGCGATCACTTTCGACATGGGAAGCACCTTTGCCAGGAGTTATCTTGACCATGGGGTCAAATGGTGTTCGGAGGGTACGTGCGACCATGAACACCGACCACATGACCAGGAGGAACACCGGATGCGGGCCGACGCGCAACGCAACGCGGAGAAGCTGCGAAAAGCGGCTGCCGAGCTGTTCCAGGAGCGCGGTCTTCAGGCGCCTTTGAAGGAGATCGCCCGGCGGGCCGGAGTGAGCCACGGCACCCTGTACAACCTCTTCGGTACACGTGAGGCGCTGATTGACGACGTCGTCGCCGACCTCGCCGCGGAGCGGCTGGGGGAGGTGGCCCGTGAGGCCCTGGCCCATGAGGACGCCTGGGACGGATTCGCGTACTACATCGAGAAGATCTGCGAGCTGCAGGTCAGCGACCCGGCGATGGGCGATGTCGTCACCGGGCGCTACCCGGACGCCGAGCGGCTGATGGCCGTGTGCGAGAGCGCCCGCGTCGACAGCATGCGGATCATCGAGCGCGCCCAGCGGGCCGGCGGTCTGCGCCCGGACTTCACCGGCGGGGACATGGTGTTCGTCTTCGGCACCAACGCCCTGATCGGCCGCGCTGCCAGGGACACCGCCCCCGACGCCTGGCGTCGGGGCATCGCCTTCCTTCTCGACGGCCTGCGCACCCAGGCCGCCCACCCCCTGCCCACCGCCCCGCTGACCCCGCGGCAGCTCCACGAGGTGATGACCAAGGTCACCAGCGCCTCGTGACCCTTCATGCATGGCCCGAGTCGGGGGGCGGGATCGGAGGCTCCGGTTGAAGACCTCATGGGGGTCATAACGTCCCTTCGTCTTCCGCGGCCGGTCCAAGGTGGGCTCGGGGAACGCCTCCCGCCCCTCCCGCCCGACCGCGCGATCGACAGTGACTGCCGAGCGCATCTTGACCCAAGGGTCAAGATGTGTGCTACGGTCGCATGGAAGTCGACCCATGGGTCAAGATATCTGTGAGGGGTAGGCGTATGTCGAAGGTGATCGCCGTGTTCGGAGCCGGGACCGGCCTGGGTGTGTCCCTGGCCCGCCGGTTCGGCCGTGAGGGATTCCGGGTCGCCTTGGTCGCCCGCCGCAAGGACAGGCTGGACGCCCTCGTCGCACAGCTCGCCGAGGAAGGCATCGAGGCCGCGGCATTCCCCGGCGACCTGTCTCTCCCCGCGCAAGCCCCGGCCCTCGTCGATGCCATCCGGGAGCGCTACGGGCGGATCGACGTCGTCGAGTACGGACCCGTCGCCGGCGACATGGCCTTCACCCCCGCCACTCAACTCGACGCCACCACACTGGAGCAGCACGCACGGCTCCTGCTCCTCACACCCGTGGAACTCTTCCGCACCGTACTGCCCGAGATGACCGCGCGCGGCGACGGCGCCCTCCTCATGACCACCGGCTACACCGCCGTACAACCCATGCCTTTCATGAGCGGTCCCGGCCCCCTCTCCGCGGCAGCCCGCAACTACCTCTACTCCCTCAATGGCGAGCTCAAAGACACCGGCGTCTACGCCGGCACCCTCACCATTGCCACCATGATCACCGGCAGCGAAGCCGCCGAGCGGGCCCAGAGCGGCGACACCAAAGGCGTCACCGGCCACATCCCCACCGTCCACCCCGACGAACTCGCCCAGCACTACTGGGACATGTACACCCAACGCGACCGCACTGAACAAGCCCACCCCGCACAACTCACCCCACCCAACAACACCCCCATCTGGACCCCCACGGCTGACGCCAACGGATAACGTCCCGCGCTCCCGCACCCCGTCACCGGCTTGTTGATGCGAGCCGGCAATGCCGACG
Organism: Streptomyces sp. NPDC051662; assembly: GCF_040681655.1. Taxonomy (NCBI): domain Bacteria; kingdom Bacillati; phylum Actinomycetota; class Actinomycetes; order Kitasatosporales; family Streptomycetaceae; genus Streptomyces; species Streptomyces sp. NPDC051662. Next base: position 48,870 of record NZ_JBFAZD010000032.1, on the reverse strand, counting down.
TACTCGCACCCGTGCTGTAGCGCGGGTGCCACCCCACGTACAAAGGAGCCAGAGCCATGACCACAGGAACTCCCTCCGACTCTTCGTTCGGCGGGCCCGTCGTCCTGGTCCATGGGATCGCCACGAACACGGAAGCGCTCTGGCGCAGGGCCGGATGGATCGACGCCTTCGAGAGCGTGGGCCGCACGGTCATCGGCCTGGACCTTCCCGGGCACGGCACCGAGACGGACAACCCTGACCGGGATCCCGTCGACGCCCTGCTCGAACTGGCCACGAAGTACGGCTCGATTGACGCCGTCGGGTTTTCCGTAGGTGCTTGGGCCGTACTGACCGCGGCCACCGAGCGGCCGGAGCTCTTCCACCGCATCGCACTGCTGGGCGCCGCGGACTCGGTGCTCACTGGAGGGTTGCACACCCCGGTGATGCAGGCTCCCATGGTCGCTGTTCTCCGTGCGGATGAGGTGCCTGCGGACAATCTGATGGCGATCGCGATGCGCGCGATGGTGGCGGACGCCGGAAACGACCGCGACGCGGTGGCGACCTACCTCGAAACGGAGAAGCGCTTCTGCACACGTGAATCCCTCGCGGCCGTCACTTCCCCCACTCTGCTGGTTCAGGGAGGTGACGACGAGGCCGGTCCGTCCACGATGCTCGCGCAGACGATCCCCCACACGGAACTACTGTCCGTCGACCACGCGCGCCACTTCGAAATCCCCACCAGCGAACAGGCGTTGACGGCCGCGACCGCGTTCATCGGCGCGGCGAGTTGACGCTGTCGCGGGACGCTCGGGCAGGTGATTGACATGCCTGATGAGGTCCCGTGACCCGGACATGCACGTCCTCCCGTCACGACCCGCTGTGTCAGTGCTCTGAGGCATGATGACCACCGTGAACACCGAGATACTGATAGATGTCTGGCAGCGGGTCCTCGCCGACCCGCACAAGTCGTGGGTGCTGTTCGAGCATGGCACTTGTGTCGTGCTGACTGCTCCGGATGGAGAGCTCGCTGAACGGGCTACCGAGATCCTTGCGAAGTTCGGCCCGGCGCATGCCGGATCTCCGGCAGGGGACTTCGGGGTGATCGACCTCAAGGATATCGAGGGATGGGTCGTCACCGGGCACCACAACGACGTCCTTACCTACGTCGGCCCTGATGAGCCTCACGATCCGTCGAAGATTGCCGTTGGGCTCCTCGGACGTTCCAAGCGCCATCGCGATGGCACTGAGCTTCAGGTCGTCCACGTTGAGGACAAGCGAGGCTCGGCGGACCCAGCGTAAGTAGCCACGCTTCACCGTCTACTGCCGTAGCACGGACTCGTATGTCTCCGACCCCCGTACCCCAGGTTTACGCACCCGCTCTGAATGGGAATTTCGCTCAACCTGTCAGATCCTGACGCCGGTTGGTCAATAAATTTCGGTTCCTCGTCTTGCTCATGGCCTTCCGCGTCCCTACGTTGAGTGGCGTTCGCACCACGCGCGCCGGGACGTAGGGACACGGACCGGACCGAGCCGATTGCGAGGAAGCCCATGGCCGTTTCCCGACGGACCGTCATCGCGTCCGCACTGGCAGGTGCCGGAGTGGCCGCGGGCCTGGGGGCTCAGGCCCAGAGCGCGCAGGCGGCGGCCTCCCCGCCGGGAGATGTTGTCGGCAAGATCACCGTCGGCTACCAGGGCTGGTTCGCCTGCTCCGGTGACGGCGCGCCCATCAACGGCTGGTGGCACTGGTCGCAGAACTGGGGCCAGTCGCCTTCCCCGACCAATACCGCGATCGTGAGCTGGCCCGACGTACGCGACTACACCCGCACCTACCGGACCGCCTATCCGGCGCTCGGCGGCGGTCAGCCGGCCTCGCTGTTCTCCTCGTACGACCAGCAGACCGTCGACACCCACTTCTCGTGGATGCAGCAGTACGGCATGGACACCGCCGCCCTCCAGCGCTTCAACCCCAACGGTGGCGAGGGCGCGACGAGGGACGCCATGGCGGCGAAGGTGCGCAGCGCCGCCGAGAAGCACGGGCGGAAGTTCTACATCATGTACGACGCCACCGGCTGGACGAATATGCAGCCGGAGATGAAGGCCGACTGGCTTGAGAAGATGAAGGCGTACACGGCGTCGCCCGCCTATGCCCGGCAGAACGGCAAGCCGGTGGTGGGTATCTGGGGCTTCGGCTTCAACGAGCCCAACAAGACCTGGTCGGCGCCGGTCTGTCTCGATGTCGTCAACTGGTTCAAGGCGCAGGGCTGTTATGTGATGGGCGGGGTGCCCACCCACTGGCGGAGCGGCAACGAGGACTCACGGGCCGGGTACCTGGACGTGTACCACGCCTTCGACATGCTCTCGCCCTGGATGGTCGGCCGGATCGGGAACATCGCGGGCGCCGACAACTTCTATACCAACGTCAACTCACCCGACCAGGCACACTGCGACGCCCATGGCATCGACTACCAGCCCTGTGTCCTTCCCGGTGATCTCCAGTCGGGGCACCGTGCGCACGGCGATTTCATGTGGCGGCAGTTCTACAACATGTGCCGGCTCGGGGTCGCGGGGATCTATATCTCCATGTTCGACGAGTTCAACGAGGGCAACCAGATCGCGAAGACCGCCGAGAACTCCTCGCAGATCCCGGTGGGTTCGGGTATCCGGGCCCTGGACGAGGACGGTACGGCCTGCTCGTCGGACTACTATCTGCGGCTCACCGGGGACGGCGGGCGGATGCTGAAGGGCGAACTGGCACTGACCCCCGTCCGCCCCACTCCGCCGGGCGACACGACTCCGCCGCCGACCGGGGACCTGGCACTGCGCAGGCCCGCGAGCGCGAGCAGCCAGACGCAGAACTACGCCCCGGGCAACGCCGTCGACGGTGACGGCAACAGCTACTGGGAGAGCGCCAACAACGCCGCCTTCCCGCAGTGGATCCAGGTCGACCTCGGCTCGGTCAGCCCGGTGAAGCGCGTCGTCCTGTCGCTGCCCCCGAACCCTGCCTGGACGACCCGTACCCAGACACTGTCGGTCCTCGGCTCGACGGTGTCCGGCGGGGGCGTCATGTCCCCGTTGAGCGCCTCGGCCGCGTACGTCTTCAACCCGGCGAGCGGCAACAGCGTGACGATCCCGGTCGCCGTGGGCTCGTCGGCGCGGTTCGTACGGATCGAATTCACCGGGAACACCGGCTGGCCGGCGGGGCAGCTCGCGGGACTGAGCGTGTACGCGGACTGACGGGGCGTGCTCGCGCAGAGTGGACCGTGCGCCAGCAGGTATCTACTATGGTGTGTGGCCAATGGCGGTGGGCGCAGATCTTCTGAGGGTGTCTGGCACGAGCGTGACCCGCGCGTTCTTGATTCACCACGGCTACGTCGTGTCAGTTGCGCCCGGCGCTATTTGTCAGACAGGGCCTGGGGCGCCGACACGGTTGAACGGGTGTGGCGGGGAGAGGACACGGGGCGTGCGCTGGCTGGGGAACCTTGAGGCCGAGATCTTGGACTGCCTGTGGAAATGGGGAAGACCCGCCACGGTCCGTGAAGTCGTCGATGACATCAATACGCGCCGCCCGGCTGCCTATTCGACCGTGATGACCGTGGCCACCATCCTCTACAACAAAGGGTGGCTGACCAGGGAGAAGCAGGGGCGCGCCTGGCTCTACACTCCGGTACGCAGCCGGGAGGCGTATTCGGCGGCCCTCATGGAGGACGCGCTGGGCGCCAGCGAGGACCGGCCCGCCGCTCTCGCGTACTTCGTCGAGCGGATGACCGACGAGGAAGTGGCCGCGCTGCGCGAGGCTCTCCGGGCCGCCGGTCGGTCCGCCGAATGAACGCCGCTCCCGCCCTCCTCGGTTACGCGGCCGCCGTTGGCTGGGTCGCACCGTCTGTGATGCTGCGGAGCAGTTGGCCACATCGGTCGCCCGTACTCGCCGCGACTGTGTGGACCGTGTTCGCGGCCTCTTTCTCTCTGTGCGTTGCGCTCTTCGCGCTTCATCTCGCCACCCCGGACGCGCACCTGCACGGCATTCTCTACTCGTGCGGGATGGCCTTGGGAATGGGTTCTCCCGACGCGGGCGCGGTGGAGCGGCTCGGCGCCGCGGCCTCGGCGGTGGTGGTGGCTGCCCACGTGGTGAGTTTCGCCTTTCACGCGTTGCGCGCCCGTGGGGCACGCAACGGTCACCGCAGGGTCCTGGACAAGGTCGGCCGCCCCTCGGCCCGGCTGCGTGCCACAGTGATCGAGCACGGTGTACCGGCCGCTTACTGTCTCCCGGGCCGCCGTCCCAGGATCGTCCTGAGCACGGGGGCGGTTGAGCTGCTCTCCGGGGCGGAACTCGGCGCTGTGGTCGAGCATGAGCGGGCCCATATCGCCGGCCGCCACCACCTGGTTCTCGTCGCCGCCCAGTCCTTCGCGACGGTCTTTCGCGGGCTGCCTCTCGCCCGGCACCTCCGCGAGCAGATTCCCATCCTGCTGGAGATGGCCGCGGACGACCGGGCTCTGCGCAGTTACCCGCGCGGAGTGCTGGCCACGGCCATGCTCGAAATGGCGTCCGCGGGCACCGCGCCTCGCGGCACGCTGTCCGCCGGAGGCCCAACGGCGATCGTCCGGCTCCGTCGGATTCTCGCGCCGGCGCGGTGTGCGCACCCGGCACTCCGCGGCACCATGGCCGCGACCGCCGTCATGACGCCTCTGCTGCCACTCCTCCTCGCGTGCCCTCCCGGACTGGGCTGAGATGTGCTGCTCGTGGCGGCGCGAGCACGGCTGTCGTCCGGCTCATCGCCGGGCGTCATGGTTGTCAGCTGACGCGTACGCCCCACATGAACGGCATGCCGCTCCGTGCGATCGACTCGTAACGCACTTGGGCGCCCGGCTTGGGTGAGTGCAGGATCTGTCCGTTCCCCGCGTAGAAACCGACATGGCTCAGATCGGTGCGCATGATGATGAGGTCGCCCGGCTTGAGCGCGCTCAAGGAGTTGATGCGGGTACCGGCGTTGGCCTGATCCTGCGATGTCCGGGGTATGGTCACGCCGGCCTGACGGAACGCCCACGACGTCAGACCGGAACAGTCGAAGGAGTTCGGCCCGGCAGCTCCCCAGACATACGGCTTACCGACCCGGCTCTTGGCCGCGCTGAACGCGGCGGCGGTCCGTTGGGACGCACTGGCTTCGCTGCCGAGATCGACCCGCTCGCTGGACCGGTTGGCCCGGTCCTCCTCGGCGGCCCGTTCGGCTCGCTCCTCGGCCGTCAGCGTATTGAGGAGTCGCTGCGCCTCCGCCAACTTGCCCTGAATCAAGGTCTTCTTGCTGCCGAGTTCCTTACGGGTGTCCTTGAGGTCCTTGAGCTTTGTCGCGGCCTGATCGCGCTGCTGCCGCAGATCACGCTGCTGCCGCAGGAACTGCTCCAGCCTGCCCGCTTGCTGTGTGCTCAGCCGGTCGAGGTCGGACACCTTGTCCAGATAGGCGTCGGGGTCGGCCGAGAGGAAGAGCTGGAGCGAGGGATCGAGGCCGCCGCTTCGGTACTGGGCGGCGGCCACCGAGCCGAGTTGGTCGCGAAACTCGTTGAGGTCCGCCTGCTTGCGGGCTGCGGCGTCCTGGAGACTGTCAACCTGCTCCTGCAGTCCGTCGGCCTTCTCCTTCGCCCCGTTGTACTTCTCCGTGGCCTGGGTCGCTTCCTCGTACAGGCGGTCGATCTGGGCCTGCACACCCTTCTTGTTCGGATCGGGCAGCGGGTCGGCGGAGGCCGACTGCGTCGACACGACCGCGGCCGCTGCCGCCGTCACGGAAAGCACGGTCGTGTACGGGCGGTTCGGCTGCTTGGGACGACGGTGGGACGCCACTGAGGCGAGCTCCTTCTTCCACGGCCGCCACCGAGAGAACGACTTGACTGTCCTTCGGCTCCGCCCGAGCACGGCGGATTCGGCGGTGCCTCCGCCGCCACCCCCAGCGGGTGATCGACCGTACGAAGGCTGGAACGCAAACACTAATCTGCTTAGTGGTTTAGTTCCAGGCTGGGGTGAGGGGTGAAGCCGGTGCGGGGGCGCGTCGCACGGCAGCCGCGAGACGAATGACCGATTCGGTCAATCTTCGTACTTTTTAGGACATCCTTTACCTTTTCATTTCCTCCGGCATGCTTTCGCTTGACGCTGTGCGGAAGGCGGGCCGTCCGCCTCGTCGCACCCCTCAAGGGTCCGCGCCTGGCCCGCGAGGCCGGCCGGCAACGCTGTGGCAGAAGGAGTCTCTCCATGATTCGCCTTTCCAGGACGCTGTCTTCAGGGTGGTTCGCAGCGGTGGGGGCTACCGCACTCATCAGCGTGTTGATGCCCGCGGAGGCCGCACACGCCGTGCAACTGACCTGCGGTCAGACAGTCACGACCGGCGTCGTCCTCGACGCTGATCTGCTCAACTGCCCCGGCGACGGCCTGGTCGTCGGCAGCGGCGGCATCACGATCGACCTCAACGGACACATCGTCGACGGCGTCGGCCTGGGCATCGGGATCCGCAACGACGGGTTCGGCGATGTCACCATCACCAACAGCAGCAGCACTCCCGCGCCGGTGCAGGAGTTCGACCACGGCGTAAACCTCACCGCTGGCACGGCAGACAACATCGTCGAAGAACTCACCATCCAGAACAATGAATTCTCCGGCATCGAACTCAACGGCGCCAACAACAACCGCGTGCGCGACAACCTCATCGACCGTCAGGCCCAGAGGGGCGTCGCGATCACCGGTGGGTCGAGCGAGAACGTGATCGTCGACAACACGATCACCACGAACCAGGGCGAGGGCGTCTTCGTTCAGAACTCCGTCAACAACCGCCTCGAAGGCAATCAGATCACCGGCAGCGGAGACACCGGCCTGGTCCTGGAAGGCTCCAGCGGCAACACCCTGCTGACCAACACCGTCGGCAACAGCAGTGACGGAGCGATCGTCCTTCAGCTCGGCTCGAACGACAACCTCGTCCAGGGCAACGCGTTCGCCCAGAACGCGGATGCCGGACTGACCGTCTCGGATTCCACCGGCAACCGCATCCTGTCCAACGCGCTCCAGGGCAGCGGCGACAGCGGAATCGTCCTGCAGTCATCCCACGGCAGCACGGTCACCGGCAACGACGTCAGCGGAAATCCCGGCGGCATCGAGTTGAGCTACTCCGACAACAACCTGATCCGGTCGAACATCGCGAACGACACCACCGGGGACGGGATCAGTCTGTCGCACTCACTCAACAACGTCCTGGAGCTCAATCAAGCCAACCGCAATAGCTCGCGGGGCATCTATATCGACGGAGAGGCGGCGTCCGGGGCAGGCAACCAGCTGATTCGCAACACCGCCAACGCCAACCTGGGTGATGGCATTCACGTCGCGAAGGCCACTCACACCATCCAGGGCAACACCGCCCGAGACAACGACAGTTGGGGCATCTTCGCCGACCTGGGCAACATCGACGGCGGATCCAACGTGGCCGGCAACAACGCCGAATCAGCCCAATGCACTGGCGTCGTCTGCATCCCCTGAGCTCCGGTGGCCACAGGCCACACTGGTCGGACGGAATCGACCGACACGAGGACCCATGTGGGTGATCACGTTCACTCGATCGAGGGGTGATGCCCATCCTTCTCCTCTTGTGGCGCCGCGAAGGCTGCCATGGTCATGGCGACTGCCCGTGGATCGCCCATGCGGCCGTCGTGCCGTAGCTCACGGTGTTCCACACGATCTGAAAGGACAGCGAAATGAAGGCATTTCGCACTTCGCGAGGTCTGGGACTCGCAGCCGTCACGCTCGCCCTGGCTCTCGCCGTACCGAGTGGCGTCACCGTCGCCGCTTCCGCGGTGGAAGGTGGTGGGGGCGTCACCCCTGCCGCGAAAGAGAACCACCCCTGTGGAAACCACTCGCACAGCCACCTGGGCACAACCTGGCGCTACTGGAAGAACTGCATCTCGAAGAGCGAGAAGATCAAGATCGACAATATCCTGTGGTGGGACAAGGAGATCTGTGTGGGAGCGGGCACGGAAACTGAGTTGGGCAGGGGGCAGGACACTCGTGGTGCGTCGCGGGTCGGTGACTGCTGAGGGCCACTGCCGCTACGTGTGGATCGTCCCGTTGGGTCTTTCAGCCACCTGCCGCCACCCCGAACCACCGTCATCGGGACATGCGGCTAATGCCGCATACCCGACTGGGTGCTGGCTCTCCCAGGGGGAGAGAGTTGGACCCCACCAGCGATCAGATCGGGGCGTCGTCGGTCAGCGAAGGCATGGCACACGGACGCAGGACCATGAGCGAGCCTTCCAAGGTCGCCACCATGGCGAAGGGGAACCGGTCCAGCTCAAGACAGAGTGCGACGTCATCGGGATGGACTCCTTGACGCACACCCTCCGCCAGCTCGGCGGCGGCGCGCGACGCGGCAGCACGGCGGACGAACTCAGTGGCATCCGTCCCAGCCTCGGCAGCTCTCCGAGCGATGTATTGAGCACACGCCAGATCTTCATCGGCCTGCCCATCCTCGCCGGTGACCACGAACGTGACACTGTCACATTCGCGTATCCGCAAGAGCCGAGCCGTTGCCTCCGCCACCACGAAGCCGGCGCACAGCACCAACGACGCCTCCTTGACCGCAAGGGCCCCGACCGTCCCTGCCGTGGTCTTCTGCACAACGGTCCGTCCGCCAACGTCAACTGACCGCAGCAGGCCCGGCGAGTTGACCATGTCGAACCCGGGCGCGGGGGGACCGTCCTTGAGCGCCACCCAATCCGGATGACGAGCCTTGAGCGCAAGAGCCTCGTCCAGCGACTCAGCAAGAACGATCTTCTCCGCCCCCTGGGCAAAGGCCCAGGCAGCCACCGTGAAAGCACGCATGACGTCGACCACGACAGCCACGGACGGGGCTTCGACCAGATCAGCGATACCAAGGAAACGAGCGTCCATTCCGATCATGATCACGCATGCCCGACCCGAAGCACCCGGAGAGTGACGCACGTCTCATCGACGGTCTCGGAATGAGACACCGCCGGCTGCCTGCGTCGCGACAGCAGTCCGCAACGACACGCCTGATCAATCGCCCCTCGGCCAACACACGTGGCGCGCCTCAGGTCTGGGCGCACCCGCCGACATCGACGCCCTCCAGCAGCAGGTCGCCCACCTCGAACAGCAAGTCGCTGACTTCAACACGCGGCTCACCGAACGAGAGGAGACCTGGAAGCTGCCCGCGCTACCAAACGGGAGCTGATGACCGAGCTCAACAGCAGCCCTCACCGCGATACCGTCCGGGCAAGAGCGGCCAAGGGGGCCAAGGGGCCAAGGGGGCGGGATGACGGGTCAGATCGAGTTCGACTGGCAGCTGAGCGGTAGCGGCTGGGCAACGTGCCGAATCGCCGATGCGGGCTGGTGCATGCCGTGATCGAAGCCGCTCAGAAGGTGCTGCAGGAGCACGGCGAGGCCGGCTACCAGGCCAGATGGGTTCGGTTCCCGTTCCCGGCCGCCGCACTCCGGAACCTTCGGCGACTGCACCTGCTGGACGACGAGTGCGACCAGCCGCACGAGATGTTCATGCCGTAGCTCACCGAGATCTGATTGACGGACGGGTACGGCTGCCCCGGGTGGTGGCGGTGGTGGCGGGCGAGAAGCCGTCGCTGCCGTGGCTGATGGTGGATGCAGCCGGTCGGGAGATCGAGCCCGTCAGCAGCTATCTGCGGGACCTGCTGCTCGGCGACGGCATCCCGCTGACCTGCCGCGGCTACGGCTTCGATTTGCTGCGTTGGCATCGTGTGCTGCGGGCCCTGGATGTCGGCTGGGAACAGGCCACCGAGGCGGAGACCGCCGCGCTGGCTCCGTACGGCGCGCACCCCCTAGCGGCAACGCAAAGCGGGTGGCTACCGGGCCGGTTCGGTGAATCCGAAGACGGGCAAGCCGACGCTGCGGGCCGGGTACGCGCCGACGACCATCGCCCACAACTTCTCGGCCGCGCGTCAGCCGCGGGCCTTGCCCGAAGGACAGTGGCACGAGTTGTTCGCGCAGATGCGATGCGCCCGGGACCGGGCCCTGTCGTCCTGCTACGTCTCCCCCGGCGCCCGCGCCTCCGAGCTCCTGGGCGTCGGGCTCGGAGACATCGACTGGACCAAGGGCCAGCTGTGGGTGATCTCCAAGGGCACCCGGGCCCGACAGCCGGTCCCCGTCCCCGGAGGCCCTGGCCTACCTCGCCGCCTATCCGGACGAGGCCGGCCTGCCGCCGGATGTGATGCCGCTCTGGCGCACACGCCGGGGCGAGCCGAGACCGCTGACCTACTGGGCGGCCCGCCGCATCATCCAGCGCGCGGACGATCCGTGGCTGGAGGAGTTCTGCGAGCGGGTCGACCGGCTGCCGGTCGGCCATGCCCGCCGCGGCCGGACCAAGTCCGACGTCCGCTACGCGCTGACGGTCTTCGGGATCGACCTGGACGGGCTCACGCCCGAGGCCCTGCTGGACTACGCGCTAGGAGAAGCCGCTCGTCCTGCCCGGCGGCAAGCCGCGCCTGGACATGGACGGCCCGCTGCTCGCCGTCCGCGCCCTCTACCTCGACCCGCACACCTGGTCCGTCGCCGAACCCGAGCGGTGGGCGAAGTGGGTCGCTCCCTGCCCGGTCCGCGACGCCGACCTGCGCCACTGTCAGCTGCGCCGGCGTCGCCTCCAGGAACGGATGGCCAACCGCACCCGGTTCCGTCAGCCACTCCTGCCGATCCTGTCTCAGCACGTCAACGACTGCTGGCACCGGCTCAAGACCCTGTTGGAGGCCGCCAGGTCGGTGAGTCCCGGCGAGGTGTTCGTACACGACGGCACCACCTGGCCTCGGGTGTCCTGCAACCCGCGCCACAACCGGCCCCCGGTCCGCGTGGTCAATCGCGCCACCGGGGAACTCGTACGCCTGTCCTGGGAGGAGAACGCCTCCTTCTGGCAGTGGGCCGCCGTGGAGACTCTGCGGCCGGCAGGCCTGCGCGCCGAGGAACTCACTGAGCTGAGCCACCTCAGCGTCCGGCAATACCAGCGTACGAACGGCGAGGTCGTCGCGCTGCTGGTGATCAGCCCGTCCAGGAGCGACCGCGAGCGGGTCATCCCCATGTCGGCCGAGCTGTTCCACCGTGTGGCGCATGATCCGCCGAGCCCGCAAAGAACTGGCCGCAACTCAGCCGGAGTTCGCCCACGTGCACTTCGCTCCGCACGACTTCCGCAGGCTGTTCGCGACCGAGCTGGTGAACAACGGGCTGCCTCTCCACATCGGCGCCGCCCTGCTGGGGCCTCTCGATACCCGCACCACCCGCGGCTACGTCGCGGTCTTCGACAGGCGGCGCGTCGAGCTCGGCTCCTGCGGACGCCCCTACGGAACCCCGTACGCGCACGAGCACGCCTGCATCCGCTGCCCGATGCCCAGCATCAACCCGAAGATGCCGGCCCGCCTGCACGAGCTGGAGGAGGACCTCACCGCCCGCCGCAAGCGCGCCATCGAGGAGGACTGGCGGGGTGAGGTCGAAGGACTCGACCTCACCCTCACCTTCCTGCGCGGCAAGCGGGAACAGGCCCCTGCCGCCTTCAGCTCCGCGAAGTCCGGCGATCCGGTGTGCTGCAACAGCCGGCGCACCGGCCACCGGCGGTCGAAGAACGCGTGCGTCATCGCCGAGACGGCGAGCCCTGTCGCCAGGCCGGTGAAGGAAATCTGAAGCGGGACGACGGCCCGGACCAGGGCCGGCATCACGGCCATCGCCAGCGATCACGCGCCGATCCGGCCGGCCGAGGAGAAGGACCTGGTCACCACCCTCGGACAGAAGCCTCTGGCGCCCCTCGACCTTGCGCTGAAGAAGAAGATCGGCCGACACCAGCGGCCGGCAGCCGTCCCGGCCCAGGACGGCTGGGTCGCTCAAGGCAAAGACGTTGTCCGGCGCGGTGGCTCGTCCAGGGGGTGCACAGCGATTGCGATCTTGCCGCGTGGGCGTCCGCGGCCCTCGCCGGCAGAGCCGCCTTCCAACAGTGTGTGCGCCTGTGCGATGTCGGCCAGCGGTAGCACGGCGCCGATCACCGGCCGGAGTTTGCCCCGGTCGACCAGCCGGCCGAGGGCCGCGAGCTTCGCCCGGCCGGGGCTGATGAAGAGGAAGTGGTAGGTCGCGTTCACGCCCCACGCAGCGAGCAGGTTCTGAGGTTCGGGGATGTCCACGATGGACACCACGCGGCCTCGGTCGGCGAGGACCTCCGGGCTGCGGGCGAGGGTGTCCCCACCCACCGTGTCCAGCACGACGTCCACCCCGCCCAGCGCGCGGACCTGCGGCACGTAGTCACCGGCCGAGAAGTCGATCGCGATGTCGGCTCCCAGTCCGGTGACGAACTCGTGATCCCTCGCCCGCGCGGTGGTTACCACCTCGGCTCCCAGCGCGCCGGCGACCTGGATCGCGGCCGAGCCGACCCCGCCCGCTCCGCCGTGCACCAAGATCCGTTCCCCGACCCGCACCCCGGCGCGTTCGACCAGCGCCTCCCACACCGTCACGCCCACGAGCGCGAGACCGGCGGCCTCGACGTGCGACAACCGTGCGGGTTTGCGGGCGACCAGGGCCTGGTCGACCACGTGGAACTCGGCGTAGGTTCCCTGCCCGGCGAACACCGGCGCCAGGTACCAGACCTCGTCGCCCGGCTGGAAGTCGCCTGCCCCAGGGCCGGTCTCGACCACCACGCCGGACACGTCATTGCCGATCACCGCGGGCAGCGCTACCTGGTCGCGGTAGTCGCCGCGCCGGGTCTGCAGGTCGAGAGGGTTCACGGACGTGGCCAGCACGCGCACCAGCACCTGGCCCGGTCCGGGAGTGGGTCTTGGCAGCTCTCGGGTGGCGAACGCGGTGTCGGCGTCACCGAAGCGGACGAGTTCCACCACACGCATCGAAGTCGACATGTGATGAACTTAAATCGAGATATCGCGAATCGTCAATATGTACATGCGTTACGATCACGACGTGTTTTCGGAGGCGGAGTTGCTGGCTGTGTTCCGGGCCCTGTCCAACCCGGCCCGCCGTCAGATGCTGGTGTGGCTCAAGGAGCCGATGAGTTTCCCCGGCCAGGAGCCCGACGATGTCGAGATCGGTGTCTGCGTGACCGACATCCAGCAGCGCGCGGGTCTGGGGCAGTCAACCACCTCGCAGTACCTCGCCATGCTGCGGCAAGCAGGGCTGGTGGTCGCCACCCGGCGGGGCAAGTGGACCTACTACCGCCGCGACGAGACGAACATCGCCCGCCTCCTGGAGACCCTGCGAGACGTGTTCTAGATCCAATGCCGTAAAGGAGTCAGCACCTGACGAGACAGGACAAGGGCCGAGGCAGCCGAACTGTTCCTAACGCCGGGCCCGGCTCTGCGTGGAGTTCACGCCCCTCCTGGAGCCCGATGGACAAGCTTCGGTACGACTCGCGCCCGGTCTTGACGTAACCGGTCTCGATGTAACCGGTTGTGCCGATCTTGTTGGCGAGTATCGGTAGGTTCGGATATGCCTCTGTACGGAACAGCGACAGCGCCTCCGGCGGTGTCAGTGGGCCAGGGCAGACTGATCACATGAGCGCATCTCGCAACGCCTCTCGTCACGTCCACGCCGAACTCGCTTGGGTGCGGTCGATGGGTGGCCCATTGATCGTTGTCCCGGTCTCTGCGCTGGACCAGTGGGGCGGATGCACAGAAGACGGGATCATCGTCGGCGGGACGGACGTTCCCGACGACTACGACCGCGCATGCGACGTGGAGAACTGGGCTGGGGTTATCGACATTGGCGCCGAAGCCTCGGGGTTGGTGCTGGCCGACGAGCCCGCCACGACCTGCTACCTCTCCGAGCGGAATGTCTTCGTGCGCTGGCTCGCCGCCGATTCGGATGCCGAGCTCCTTGAGGCCGCGAGGGCCGTCTTGGACGACCCCGCCACCGACTGGGAAGACTGCGGAGTGTGGGAGACCGATGGATCGGCGGTTCTCCTGGACTCCGCGGTAGCCGGAGCAGATCTCGTCGTGGAGTATCCGGATCAGGGAGGTCTGCCCGAGCAGGCCCAGATTCTTGTGCCCGCAGGACGCTGGAGCGTTCGCGCGATTCATAAGACGGGCGTGGGGGTCGTCCAACTCCTTCCCGCCTGAGTCTCGCCTGAGTCTCACGTTTCTGAGCGGCGGGCCACCTCGGCTGCGTAGGCGGTTCCAACGAGTTGGTGCGTGATAGCGGGTGAGGCGTTCTTGCTGGTGGGTGGCATGATCCTGGTGTGGCGATCTTGGTCGATCGGCGGTCCTGGCGCATCGGCTGTTCACGGGGATCTCCCAGCGTCATCTGGCTTGCTTGACAGAGGAGTTGGCCGTGCCTTGGCAGACAAGGGCAATAAGCCCGACACCCTGGCCACGGTCAAGTCCTTCCTGTCCTACACGGCCAGCGCCGACGGTCAGAAGCTGCTCACCGAGGCCGGCTACGCGCCGATCCCGGCCGAGATCAACGCCAAGGTCCGCGAGACGGTCGACTCCCTCTCGTAACCACGGCGCGACAGGTGATGGCCGCCTGGCCGGCTTCGCAGCTGCGCTTCGGCGGTCACCGCCTCGACGGAGGGCCACCCTGTCCGGATGGGTGCGGGCCGGCCGCGACCGGCTGGCTGCAACGCCGGGGATGCTCCGGATGCCCCCGAGGCGACCTCTGCACTCGTACGACCACGGAGGACGGGTCGGCCCGTTAGAGCACGCCCGGGTGGCTGCCTTCGAGCCGCCCGCCCTCCTCCCAACGAAGTGGCCGGGGCGTTGACACCAACAGGGCGTTGAGTGACCCGACCGGGATGCCCGGCTTCGGTCTTCCGGCCCGCAGCCGCCGACCTACCGGTACCGCCTACCGTCTGCTGCCGGCCTGACGGCCCGGCCTCACTTCAGGTGCCGGTCGTAGAACCGGCCCCCGTCCTCCGCCTCGAACCACGGGGTGCCGGTGTGTCCGCCCAGATTGGCGTGCAGGGTCTTCTCCTTGCTGCCGAAGGCGTCGAACAGGTCCAGGGCCCGCTGCCGGGGGTTCCCCTCGTCGTCCCACTGCAGCAGGAACAGCAGTGGAATGGTGACCTGCCGGGCCTCCTCGCGCTGGGCGAGGGGTACGTAACCTCCGGCGAAGAAGCCGGCGGCCGCGATGCGCGGATCGACCACCGCCAGCCGAATGCCGACGGCGGTCCACCCCGAGTACCCGACCCGGCCGCCGATCTCGGGCAGCGCAAGGAGGGCGTCCAGGGTGGTCCGCCATTCCGGGACCGCGTTTTCGACCAGCGGCCCGATGAAGGACTCGAAGATCTCGTCGACCGGCTCGCCGGCCCGCATCGCCCGGCGGAGGTCGGCGCGGGCCTCTTCGTCGGCGGGGGAACGGGGCCGGTCACCGCACCCGGCGGCGTCGATGGTGGCCACCGCGTAGCCGCGCGCCGCGGTGTAGCGGGCCCGGGCCACCAGCCGGGGTTCCGCCTTGGGCAGGCCGTTGTTGTGGGCCATCAGGATCAGCGGGGCCGGTCCGGCGGATCCAGGCGTCCACAGGGCGCCGGGGATCTCGCCGAGGGTGAATTCGCGTTCGAGGACGCCGTCGTCGAGACGCTGTTCAGAAGTGAAGTGCATGGTCGTGCCTTTCGGGAGTGCGCTTGAACGGCGCTCCCGGACGACCTATCGCCCGACCGTGACCCCGGAGGGGAGCACCCATGTCGATACTGCGTTCACGGGTACCACCTCCTCGTTCTCTCGCACGGCCTCCGGAAAGGTAGCAGTGGTCACCGTGGTCCGCCAACGGGTTTTCGCGGAGGCTCCGTGGCCTGTGCGATGTACTGGCCGGGGCGACGATGATCCGGCGACCCGACTGCCTCGGCCCGCGTGCGAGCGCGACAGACAGAGCGGGCTGCTGACCTGGCGGGCGGGTTGCCAGGTCGGTTGAGAACGATCGCCTTCGGCATTCTCGAACGACCTGGGTTTCAAACGACCTAGATTCCAAGGGAGTTGCGTTCATCGTGCACCCGTACCGACTGCTGGAGTGTGGAACGCGGTGGGGATTGGCGCGTTGCAGCGGGCGGTATGAGAATCGCCGTGATTGTGGTGGCAGTCGGCGTCTGTCTGATTCTGGTGGATCGCGTGCTGCTGTGGGCGGAGAGCCGCGGGTGGATCTATTACCGCAAGTCGAAGGCGCGTACTTCTGCGCTGTTACAGGAGTTCTCTCCAGCCGCGCAGGCGGTGAAGCGGGCGATGGAACAGGAGAGGGTCCGTAAGAACGTCCGGATCGGAGAAGGGACGCCACTTGGTGTCGACCTGGACAAGGGCGTCGCACGGGTCCGTCGCCCAGAGCCCGGTCGGCAAGGATCTGCCAACCCGAATGAGATCGAGTGAGGAATCCGCTCGTAGGTGGTCAGATCCTCTCTGCGGCAGGTCCTGCGGCCGATGGTTCTGGTGGCCGGTGTGCTGTGCGCTGGTGCCTCGGCGAGCGTGTGCGGTGTGCGGTGTGCGGTGTGCGGTGTGCGGAGGTCAGGAGGGGTGCGAGCCGTTCCAGGTCCTCACATCGGACGCGAGAGTGAATCGTCGAGTGGAATGCGATGTGTTGCTGGGTCCGGCGGCCAAGAGGTGGCCCGGGTCCGGCCAGGCGATTTCGCTTGGATCAGCCGCTCGTTGTTCCGGCAACGGGCCCGGTCGCGGCGTCCGGTCCCGGAGTGGCGGCTCGATTCGCGTTCACTGCCGTACCTCAAGCTCGGGTTCGTCTCAGCCCGCAGCGGAGACGGAGAGGCTGTCCACGCTAGGAAGCTCGTGCGTCGTGCTTCTCGCGGTGGGCGAGGACTTGGTCCATGTGGGTCTGCGCCCACTCTCTGAGTCCGCGTGTCAGGTGGTGAAGTGAGAGGCCGAGGTCAGTCAGCTCGTAGGTGACGGTGACGGGGACCGTGGGTGTCACGGTACGGATGAGCAAGCCGTCGCGTTCGAGGGCTCGTAGGGTCTGGGTCAGCATCTTCTGGCTGACGCCGGCCAGTAGCCGCGCGAGCTCGGAGAAGCGCATCGCCTTCGGGGCGTGCGATGCGCCGGGCTGTTCGGACGCGTCTCCGCCCAGTGCGCACAGGATCAGGACGACCCACTTGTCCGAGATCCGGTCGAGGAGCTGACGGCTGGGGCACACCGCCAGGAAAGCGTTGTACTCCGCCTTCTTGTCGGCCTTCGTCGTCGTCACTGATCCACCTCTCACCCTCTGGGTTAGTTACGCACTTCAGAGTGCCTACTTCCCGATAGGAAGTTTGTCTCCAATGCTGGTGCAAGGGGCCCGGAGAGACCACCCCCAGCGCTAAGTGAAAGGCATCACGATGAACACGCCCTCCACATCTCTTCCCGGCGGAATCTGGACGTTGGGTGACTCGACCGTCAACCGTTTCGGCTATGGCGCGATGCAGCTCGCCGGACCGTGGGTCATGGGGCCGCCCGCCGACCACGACGGCGCCCTGGCCGTCCTGCGCGAGGCAGTCAGCCTCGGGATCACCCACATCGACACCAGCGACGCCTACGGGCCGCGTATCACGAATGAGCTCATCCGCGAAGCGTTGCACCCCTACCCGGAGTCGCTGTTCATCGCCACCAAGGTGGGCGCGACCCGCGACGCGCAGGGCGGCTGGCCCACGGCCCGGCGCCCCGAAGACCTGCGCAAGCAGGTCCACGAGAACCTCGAATCCCTCGGCGTCGAGGCCCTTGACCTGGTCAACATGCGCATGGGCGACGCTCAGGCCCCCGTGCCCGGCTCGATCACCGAAGCATTCGAGACGCTCGTCGGCCTCCAGGGAGAGGGCCTGATCCGCCACCTCGGCGTCAGTAACGTCACCGCGGAACAGGTCGCGGAGGCACGCGGCATCGCCCCGATCGTGTGCGTGCAGAACATGTACAACCTCGCCCACCGCCACGACGACGACCTCGTAGACCACCTCGCCGCCGACGGCATCGCCTACGTGCCGTTCTTCCCTCTGGGAGGCTTCACACCGCTACAGTCCGAGGCCCTCTCGCGGGTCGCGAGACGGCTGGAGGCGACGCCGATGTCGGTCGCGCTGGCCTGGCTGATGCGACGCTCGCCGAACATCCTGCTCACCCCAGGTACCTCGTCCACCACCCACCTGCGCGAGAACATCGCAGGCGCCGGGCTCTCCCTCTCCGACGAGGACGTGACCGAGCTGGACGGCATCGGCCACTGAACACCAACATGGGCGGCAATGGCATGGCGTAGGCGCGGGGGATCCTCAGTTCTCGTTCGGTCGGCTTGAGTCGATGGCGTAGCCGGTGAGCAGCGCGGTCAGGATGTCGGTCAGGCGGGGTTCGACGTCGATGACGGAGTGGGACAGTTCGGGGTCGCTCTCGTAGAAGGCGCGCAGCTGGGTGCCGGGGGCGGCCATCTGCCACAGGGCGCCGGCCATCGAGGTGGCGGTCGTCACGACTGCTCGCGCCTGGTCGGCCTTGAGCGGTGTGATCGCGGACAGCGTTTCGGCGATCCGCTCGACCTCGGCGATCGCGCCCTTCTTGAACGTCCGGACGGTGTCGGTGGAGACGTTGCGTTCCAGGTTCAGCGGGGTGTGCGCGAGCAGGTCGCAGAACAGCGGTCGCGCCACCAGTGACCGGGCCAGCTCCGAGGCGATCGAGTGGGCGGTCCCGTCCCACTCCGTGGTGGCGGTATCGGGGCAGGGGGCGGTCGCCTTGAGGCGGTCGCGTGCCTCGGCCGACCAGTCGTGCCAGGCGGTGGTGGCCAGGCGCAGGAAGATGTCCTCGCGCGTTTCGAAGTAGCGCAGCATCGCGGACTTGTGCATGCCGACCTCGTCGGCGATGGCGGTCATGGTCACCTCCCGTACGCCCTTCGCCGTGGCGAGGCGTGCCGCCGCGGAGAGGATCTCGGCCTCCCGGGCGGCTTTGGCCTCGGGGCTGCGGGCCCGCAGGAAATCGGCTCTGGTCATGACACCCATCTTAGCGAAACGAGGTTGCAGTAATACCACAACGGTGTTGCGAGAGTGGGCGACGGCGTGCGTTACCGCAACAGGGTTGCGGTAATAACGCAACCGTGTTTTGGTAGAGGTATGAGTACACACACCGAGACCTGGTTCATCACTGGTTCCTCGCGCGGCTTCGGTCGCCATCTGGCGATCGCGGCCCTGGAGGCCGGCGACAACGTGGTCGCCACGGCACGCAAGCCCGAACAACTCGGCGACCTCGTTCATCAGTACGGCGACCGCGTCCTGCCCGTCGCCCTCGACGTCACCGACCGGTCCTCCGCCGCGGCCGGCCTGCGGGCGGCCCTCGACCGGTTCGGCAGGGTCGACGTGGTGGTCAACAACGCCGGCTATGCCAACACCTCGGCCGTGGAGACCACGCCGGAGGACGATTTCCGCCGCCAGTTCGATACGAACTTCTGGGGCGTCTACAACGTCTCGACCGAAGCACTTCCGGTCCTGCGGGCCCAGGGCGGCGGCACGATCGTGCAGTTCTCCTCCATCGGCGGCCGTGTCGGCGGTACCCCGGGGCTCGGCTCCTATCAGGCGGCGAAGTTCGCCGTGGACGGTTTCACCCGCGTGCTGGCGGCCGAGACCGCCCCGTTCGGCATCCGGTATCTGGTCGTCGAGCCGGGCGGGTTCGCCACCGACTGGGCCGGCTCCTCGATGCAGACCCCGGACATCACGCCGGAGTACGACGCGACGGTCGGCGAAATGGCGCGCCTGTTCAGCAGTGGCGCGACCGCCCAGGGCGACCCGAAGCGGGCCGGCGAGATCCTGGTGCGCGTCGTCAAGCACCCCACCCCGCCCACCCACCTGATCATCGGCGCCGGAGCCGTCCGGATGGCACAGGACTACTCGCGCCGTCAGCTCGATGAAGCTGCCACCTGGGAAGCGGTCAGCAGGTCCGCCGACTTCGACCAGGACCCGGTCGAGCTGCCCGTCCCCACGCCCGGGACGGAGGCCCGGTCATGAACCGGTTCAACGACAAGGTGGCACTCGTCACCGGCGCCGGCAGCGGCATGGGCGCGGCAACGGCACGGCTGCTCGCCGCCCGCGGGGCCGCCGTCACCCTCGTCGGCCGCCGCGCCGAGAAGCTCGGCGAGGTCGCCCGGCAGATCAAGGAGGCCGGCGGCCAGGCACTCACCGTCACGGGGGATGTCAGCGACGCCGCGGACGTCGAGCGGGCCGTCGCCCGCACCGTGGAGACGTTCGGCAAGCTCCACTACGGCGTCAACAACGCCGGAGTGACCGGGAACTTCATCCCGACCGCCGACATGCCGCTCGACGCCTGGCGCAAGGTCGTCGGGATCAATCTGGACGGCCTGTTCCACGGCCTCAAATACCAGATCCCCGCGATCATCGAGGCCGGTGGCGGCGCCATCGTCAACGTCTCCAGTGTGTTCGCCGACCGCGGCGGACCCACCGTGGAGTACTCCTCGGCCAAACACGCCATCCGCGGCCTGACCCGCACCGCGGCCAAGGAGTACGCCGCCCGGGGAGTACGTATCAACGAACTCCAGCCCGGCGTCATCGACACCGAGATGACCCAGGCCAACCCGGACGGCACCCAGGAGGTCGCCGAGCTCGGCATCCCCATGCGACGCATCGGACGCGGGGAGGAGATCGCCACAGCGGTGGCCTTCCTGCTCTCCGACGACGCCTCCTACATCACCGGCGCCCATCTCGCCGTCGACGGCGGATTCCTCGCCTGACGGTCGGCTCATCCCTGTGTCCGGCGAACACTGACCGGCACAGCGAGAGTGCCCATGGGGCTACGTCCAGCCCGAGGTACGGCCCACTGCGCCACGATGCCGTCTGCGCAGCGGAGGGCGAGCGCGTCTCGACCACTGTCACGGGGGTCGGAGACCAGCCGTCGCGTCCCACGCAGGGAACGGGATTTCGGTGGTCCGCTTCCGCCCAAGGATGGGGGGAAGTACGCGCCGCCTGCGCGGTCTCGGACCGCCTGCACGGTCTCCGCCCGCGGGCTCAGGCGAGGGCGGCGACCAGCAGGGCGAACGCGGCGATGATGACGGCGACGCGGACGTAGTGGAAGCGGTCCCAGCGGTTCATCTGCTGCTTCCAGTCGGCCGGCAGGCCGTCGGCGGTCCACGTCTTGACCCGGTTGTTGATCGGGACGAGCAGCAGGATCGACATGACCACGCTGAGGATCAGCAGCCCGGCGGCGGTGACGACGAGGCCGGCGCCGTGGTGG
Organism: Streptomyces sp. NPDC051662; assembly: GCF_040681655.1. Taxonomy (NCBI): domain Bacteria; kingdom Bacillati; phylum Actinomycetota; class Actinomycetes; order Kitasatosporales; family Streptomycetaceae; genus Streptomyces; species Streptomyces sp. NPDC051662. The sequence goes on along the minus strand of NZ_JBFAZD010000032.1, from coordinate 27,723 downwards.
TGCCATCCGGCGACTGCCCAGACCGCGGCGAGGACGAGCGAGCCGATGTACCAGAACGGCATCACGGCGCCGAGCAGCCGGGCCCCGTGGGTGCGGCCGCGAAGGCCGTTGTCGCCGGGGAGGCCGTCGAGGATCGGGTTGACGAAGAAGGCGACGGAGAACTCCACCCCCACCATCACGCCGACGGCCACGGTGGTGAAGACCTCAAGTGCGTTGAGCATGATGACCCCTCCTGGGATCTAGCGTTGCTAGATGATGAGGCAACGCTAGTACTGCTGCCGCTCGATTGTCTAGCGGTGCTAGGGTCGAATCATGTCGGTACAGGAACGCAAGGAGCGCGAACGGGCGGGCCGCGAACGTCTCATCGTGGCGACGGCCCGCGAACTCGCCGAGCAGCAGGGCTGGGACGCGGTCACCACCCGCCGGCTCGCCGAGCGCATCGAGTACAGCCAGCCCGTCCTCTACAGCCACTTTCGCGGCAAGCGCGAAATCATCGGCGCCGTCGCCCTTGAGGGCGCCGCCGAGATGGCCGCGGGGCTGCGGGCCGCGGCCGCCGCCGTGGACGGCCCGCGCGCCCGGGTCACCGCCCTCGCCCGCGCCTACCTCGACTTCGCCGAACGTCACCCGGCGGTGTACGACGCCATGTTCCAGCTCGACGGCGGCCTGGCGTTCGCGAGGGAGGACACCCCGGAGCCGCTGAAGGACGCCTTCGCTGCCCTGTTGGAGAGTCTCGGTGAGGTCGCCGGGGACGGCGTCCACCCGGCGCTGTTCACCGAGGTGTTCTGGGCGGCCCTGCACGGGCTGGCGACTCTGACCCGGGCGGGACGGCTGCCGCCGGGGGACGCCGAGCGGAGGGTGGAGCTGCTGGTGGACCGGCTCGCCATGGTCTGACGCACCGTCCGGGCGGGCGGGCAGCCGGGGTCTTGCCGCCCGGCTGCCCGCCTACGTCATCGCTTCTGGTCACTTGCGCCCACGCGGGGGAGCCGCGGATCGCCGGGCCCCGTACCCCCGACGGGGCACGCACACCGGCAGCCGCGGATGATGACACCCCCTTTGTGGCTGGGCCGACCTGATGAGTGAGCGCGCTGAGCAGCGCGTCTCGGCATCACCGCGCAACTGGTTCGGCTGTGCCGTCGCCGCTTGGGTGGGGGCGGATGAGCAGGAGGGCGATGTCGTCGTGGCGTGGGGCGGACCGTTCGGCGTGGAGGATGAGGTCGTCGGCGAGGTTGTCCAGGTTCTGGATCTGGGCGTGTGCGAGGTGCTCGGCGAGGGCGTTGGTGGTGTCGTCGATGTCGGTGCCGGGGATTTCCACGAGGCCGTCCGTGTACAGGACGAGTACGGCGCCCGGCAGGAGCGGGATTTCGGTGGTGGTGTAGTCGGCGTCGGGATTGATGCCCAGCAGCAGTCCGGGTGGCAGGCGCAGGACTTCGGTGTGTCCGTCGGGATGGCGCAGCAGGGGTGGGGGATGTCCGGCGGTGGCGAGGCGGGCGCGGTGGTGGACGAGATCGAGGTGGGCGATCAGGCAGCTGGTGAACAGCCCGGCGTCGAGGTCGGTGAGAAGGCGGTTCGTTCGGGTGAGGAGGTCGCCGGGGGGTGTGCCGGCGGCGGCGTGGGCGTGCACGGCGGTACGGACCTGTCCCATCAGGGCGGCGGCGGTGGTGTTGTGGCCCTGGACGTCGCCGATCGCCGCTGTGGTGGCGTGGGGTGCGTGGATAAGGTCGTAGAAGTCGCCTCCGATGTCCATTCCGCGGCCGGCGGGTTGGTAGCGGGCGGCGACGTCCAGGCCGGGGACGTTGGGCAGTGCGTGGGGCAGCAGACCGGTCTGGAGGGTGTGGGCGAGGGTGTGTTTGGCGTCGTAGAGGCGGGCGCGGTCCAGGGCCTGGGCGATCAGTCCAGCGAGGGAGGTGAGGAGGGCGCGTTCGGCGGGGAGGAAGGTGCGGGGCCGGTCGTAGGAGAGGGCGAGAGATCCGATGACGTGGCGGGAAGCGGTCAGGGGCAGGAAGGCCCAGGCGTTCCTGGATTTGTAGCGGGGTGCCTCGGGGTAGGCGCGCTGGAAGTCGGCGAAGGTGGCGAAGAAGAGGGGATTTCCCGTGGCCAGTGTGTGCGTGGTCGGCGTGGGGGAGCCCAGGCGTATGCCGCGGAAGCGGCTGAGGAACTCGGCGCTGTAGCCGCGGTGTCCGACGATGTGCAGTCGGCCCTCCTCGGAGACCATGAGGACCAGCCCCTGGGGGCCGAAGGCGGGCACGATCTGGTCGGCGGCGACGTGGATCACGTCATGGACGCTCACGGCTTCGGTGAGGGCGGCCGCCAGGTGCGTCAAGTGGTAGAGCGCCATTGCACCGCCAGGTTCGTCGAATGCCCGGGCCTGCGCGGTGACCGTCTGCTGCGTGGTGGGTGTGATGTGGACGCTGATGCCGGTGTCGTCGGGGTAGAGCTGGAAGAGCAGTGGCGTGTCCGGGGGGCGCACGGCGGTGAAGGAGGTGGGCCGGCAGGTGACCACCGTCGCCCGGTAGCTGTCTTCGCTGACCGGGACGTGCATCCACGGCAGGGCTTCCCAAGGGCGACGTCCGGTGAGCGAGGCGGCGTCGGCGCCCATCAGGTCGGCACCGGCGGAGTTGATGAAGGTGAGCCGGCCGTCGAGGTCCAGGGTGCAGCAGCCGATGGGGAGGCGTTCGGTGAAGTCGAGCGCGGCCCTCGCCCTGTCCGGGTCAGCCTCTTTGAGCGGTGCTGGAAGCCGCCGGGGTTCCTCGGGAGGCAGCAGGGGACTGCCGCGGTCGGCGGCCCGCTCAAGAAGATCCGCCGCGTGCCGGCAGCATGTGGTGACCGCTTCACGCTGGTGCGGGCTGAGCCGTGCGGGGTGACTGACGGGCCACAGCAACGCGATGCCGCCCCACACGCGGGTGCCGCTGGTGAGGGGCGCCGCGGCAAGCATGAAGTCGTACGGCAGCACGAGGCACAGCTGTGGGTAGCGACGCGCCACCTCCTCCTGGTTGTCCAGCCACACCGGATGCCCTTGGCGCATGGCGTCCGTGACCGGCGTCGGCGCGTCCACGCGGATGCGGGCCCAGGGCGCGGCGATCTCCCGGGAGACACCGCACATCAGAGCGAGCCGCAGCAGTCGTTCTCCGGGCGGCAGCAGGTAGAACAGGCCGACCGACGCACCGGTCTTGCGCATCACGTCAGCCATGAGGGTTTCCACATGCCCCGCAACGGGTCCGGAGTCGGTGGGCGATCGCATGCTCCTACCCGGCCTGCGTAGCGGATACGGAGGTCGTGCGGGCGCGGGCCATGCGGGCGCGGCCGAAGCGGCTGCGGACCGCCTCCGCGCTGATACCCAGCCCCGAGCGGGCTTGTGCCCGGAGCCAGGCCGCCTGCCGGTGCGCGGGCCGGTACTGGCGGCCGTGCGCCGACGACCTCAGAAGAGGAGTGCCGCGCCAGTCACACCGAACCTCGCCCATATACGGACGATACGCCCAGGGTGCTGCGGTGGCATGGTGTCCGTGAAGCTTTGGGGTCCACCTGGTGCGGCGGGATTCGTAACCCACCGTAACGTCACCAGCACGGCAGGCTGCCCGCATCTCGTCTCACCCAAGGCCGAGAGGTAGGGGTGACTGGCATAGCAGAGCCTTCGCGCTACGGTCAGGACCGCCTGCGGTCAGACCCGCCGCGCAAAGGCTCCGAGGTAAAACAGTCCCCGGTAGTGCTGCGCGTGTCCTGAAGCTTCAGTCGTCACTGTCGCCTCGGTATCGCGCCGGCTTGCCGGGGGCCTGAACCACATCCTGTCCAAATCACTCCACCGACTAGACGTCCTCGCCGATTTCGTGGCCTTTTTCGGTGTTGCGGTCTAATAACCAGCTTGCATCAGATATAGGGCGAGTCAATAGGATTTGGGTAAATTTCAGCAGTACCCTGGTGGCGCTTTTGGCCGGGGTGCCCGCCCCGCAAGCCAGACGGGACTGTGAAAACACTCCCTAGACCACACGCCCTAGACCAGCGGCTTGCGTTCGGGCCACCATCGCTGGACGGCCTCGACGGTCGTCGTCGGGCTCACGTTGAAGCAGAGCTTCGCGCCGGGCGCCAGCTCGTGGGTCGTGTTGACCAGCACCTCAAGGAGCGGGGTCAGCTCCGGGTCCAGCCGGACGCCGGCGCCGATCACCACGATGTCGTAGTCCTTGGCGGCCAGCGCGGCGCGGTAGACCGCCTCGGCCGTACGGCCGTAGTCGAGCGGGCAGACGTCGACGGTGAAGCCGAGCTCTTCGAGCCGGGCGACGCCTGCGGCTACCCCGGCCCGGACCGCTTCGGCGTCGATCTCGGGGAACGCCGCCCGTGACGAGGGCGCGTCGTCCACCAGCGCGGGAACCAGGCCAACGGTGAGCATGGACGGGGACATGGCTCGGTACCTCCTATTGCCTCGGGCGTCTCGGATCGACGATAGGCCGCAGAAGGCCGCGGGACCCTCCCAGATCTCCGGGATACGGTTCGACCGGTGAGCTTTCCGATGGCCCAGCGCGAGACCGTGCGCGACATCGAGGCGATCTGCCGACTCGACCTCGGCTCCCGGGAGCTGCGGCGCCGGATCACGGGCCCCCACAAACCGAACTGCCGCGCCTGGGTTTGGCCGGCTGGGGATGCGCTCGTCTGCTTCGTCAGTCGTCCTCGGGGCCGGCGTAGAGGGCGGCGGTGACGGCGGCCCTGTGGCCGAGGGATTGGCGGAGGTCTTCGGGGACGAGGACTTCGACGTCGGGACCGAACGCGAGCAGGGTTTCGGCGGCGACGAGGGCGCGGAATCGCAGGTGGACGGTCACCCAGCCCGGCTCATCGTCGCCCGCGAGTGGAGGGCCGCCCTCGGAGGGAGGGGCGAGGTCGGCCTCGTGGATGCGGAGGAACTTGGCGAGGAGCGTCTCGCGGACGCGGGCGGTGACGGCGTACGGGGCGGGGATGTCGTCGATGCGGCGGCGCAGGTCCTGCCACACCTCGGCGAGCTCCATTCCGTCGCGGCGCTGGACGGGGTCGTCCAGGACGGTGGCCGACAGGACGCGGTCGACGCGGTAGAGACCCGGTTCACCTTGGTGGTCGGCGACGAGGTACCAGACGCCCGCTTTGCTGACCAGGCCGTAGGGGTCGAGCGTGTAGGTGCGCAGGCGCTGGTCGCGGCCGTGCCGGTAGCGCAGCCGCAGCTGCCTGTCGGTGAAGACCGCTCGCTGGAAGACACCAAGGTCAAGGGCGGAGTGCGCGGGGCCGGGGGTGGCCCGCCAGCGGACGGGATCGATGAGGATACGCCGGCTGACCAGGTCCGCGTCGGGGCGGTGGGGTGCGGGCAGGGCTGCCATGACCTTGTGCAGGGCGGAGCCGAGGGCCGACGCCAGGCCGAGGTCGGCGTGGGTGGTGCCGGAGAGCAGCACGAACAAGGCACGGGACTCATCTGCGGTCAGCCCGGTGACGTCGGTGCGATAGCCGGGCAGCAAGGCGATGCCGCCCTGGGGGCCACGGACGGTGTAGACGGGTACGCCGGCCGCGGACAGGGCCTCCACGTCCCGCATCACGGTGCGGACCGAGACCTCCAGACGGCTCGCGAGGTCGGCGGCGGGCAGCTGTTGGTGGGTCTGCAGCAACAGCATGATCGAGAGCAGGCGGTCGGATCTCATGGCTCCAAAAATCTCTCACGTATATGACACAAGGTGTCATATACAGCGCGGAGGATGTGGACATCGGGACGCCGAACGAGGTGGCCCGAGGCTCCCGACAGGTGGGTTCCCGGCGCACAGGGGTGCATTGGAATCCGCAGGTCACATGGGGTGACACACCGTGAAAGGAACATCCTGATGACTGCCACCAGCGGCTCCGCCGTGCAGATCGCCAAGGCCTACACCGAGGCGTGGATGAAGAACGACGTCGACACCGCGCTCGGCTACGTCGCCGAGACCGCCGTCTGCAAGGCCCCCAACGGCGTCTTCGAGGGCAAGGAAGGCTTCCAGACCTTCATCGGCCCCTTCTCCGGTTCGCTCAACGGCGCCACCCTCATCGATGCCCTGGGCGACGACGCCCACGCGGCCGTCGTCTACACCCTCGCCGCGCCGTTCGCGCCCGACTTCCCCGGCATGGACTACCTCACCGTCGAGAACGGCCTGATCACCGAGGTCCGCAGCCACTTCGACCTCTCCCCCCTCATCCAGGCTGGCGGCACCCCCCAGCACTGACCGACCCGGCCGACGGTGCGTGCCGCGCCGTCGGCCGCCACACGTACGAAGGGAACAGCGATGAGCCTGCACGTCCGGGACGGGAAGATCCTCTTTCCCGAACCGCTGGTGGCGGCGACCGTGGTGAGGCGGCCCAACCGGTTCATCATCGACGTCGAGGTGGAGGGCACCACCATCGCATGCCATTGCCCGACCACCGGCCGCGTCGGCAACCTGGTCCTGGACGGCCTGCCCTGCCTGCTCTCGCGTGCCGAGAATTCCGCTCGCAAGACGCCTTACACCGTCGAGGCCGTCTCGGTCACTGAGCCCGGCACGGGTGCGCTCGCCTGGATCGGCATCAACCAGACCGCGGCCAACCGCTACGTCGAACAGGCGCTGGCACACCGGCTCCTGCCGGAAGTCGTCACGACGACAACCGTTCGGCGCGAGCAGTTCCTCGGGAAGTCGCGGCTGGACTTCCTCGTCAACGAGGACACCTACATCGAGGTCAAGACCCCGTTGGAGAACCTCCAGGTCGCTCTCGGCGACCACATCAGGACCCGGCCGCAATCCCCGCTGAGGTCGACCGACCGATTCGTCAAGCACATCGGTGAACTGGGCCGCAGCCTCGCAGAGCACGAGCGCGCGATCCTGCTGGTCTGCTTCCTCTACGACAATCCCGGCTTCCAGGTACTGCCGAGCACTCACCACAGCTCCGTCAAAACCGAGGTGACCACAGCACTGCAACGCGGAGTCGAGATCTGGCAGATCAACTTCCAGCTCGACCCCACCGGCGTGCGCGTGCTCCGCCAGTACGGGCTCACCCGGCAGTTCCTGGAATAGCCCACTCGGCAGTCGGAGCGGGTGCGGCTGCTGCTGGCGAGGAGCTCGCACCGCGCGCTGGTACGAACTGCTGGTGTCCCACCCCTGGAGAATTGAGTTGAACTCAACTTCTACACGGAGCTGCTGGCGCCGGTCCTGCTGGGCGGGCTGATCAGTGACGGCGAGGTGGCCGCCGCACACACCCGGCTGCCGCGGAGGCTGACCGAGCTCGGCTCCCACAACATCGCCCGCGGCCAGCGCGATGGCGAACTCCCCGGCGAGCGTGATCCGGAGATGCCGGCCGCGGCCACGCTCGGCGGGCTGAACGCGGTGGCCGCCGTGGCCCTCGCCCGCACCCCGCGCCCGCCCGCGGAAGCCGTCATCGACGAGGTGTGGGCCTTCATCGCCGGCGCGGTCGGCCTGCGGCCGTGACCGGCCTCGGGGCGGCGAGTCCCTCCGAGCCGTCACCGGCAACCAGCCCGCGGCCATCAGCCGGACCCGGTCCTTTCGGACCGCCGACCCGGGGGGTCCGTCGACCCGGCGGTCGTCGACGCGGACTTCGCCGTACTCGAACGCGACGGGTACGTCACCCTGGAGGGGCTCCTGAGCCCCGAGGAGTGCGAGTGTCGTGGCAGGCTACGAGGCCGTTGACATTTCCGCATGATTCGAATCCGACATCACTGGACATTCTTAGCGCCACACCAGCAGAGACTTTCCTGGACCATGCGAGTCAATTTGCAAATCCGGAAGAAGCGTGTACACGGCCCGCCGGAATTCCCCGATTGCGCACACTCGCACAGGAAAAGCAAGCGATATCTGCACTCGCCGGCGCCCGAGTGCCCACACGGCGACCAAGGCTGTCAAGCGCGAGAACAAACACATCAGAGGGTGAGCGACTCTGTTGTAAACGGTAGTCGTGATGGTGTTACGGTGTTTATTCAGCTCTGCGAGGGGTGCCATTTTGTACGGCAACCCCGGATTTCGTCCAGATACTCATTGCGGCACCCAGTTCGCCTGATCGCATGTTTCCTGTACACCCAAGTTGATTCCTCATGCCCGCTTCCGCGTGTATGAGTGAAAACGGCATCCATCCTTTGGAGTTCTTTCCATGCCTGCCGACAGCACGACTGTCACCACCCCCGCGCCCGCGGATACCTCCGGCGCCTCGTCCAGTGGCCGCCATATGGGGCTCGCCCTGGTGGTGATCGCCGCCGCTCAGCTGATGCTGGTCCTCGACGGCACCATCACGAACATCGCCCTGCCGAGCATCCAGACCGAACTGGATGTGTCCGACGCGAACCTGGCGTGGATCGTCAACTCCTACGCCCTGGCCTTCGGTGGACTGCTGCTGCTCGGCGGCCGGGCAGGCGACCAGTTCGGCCGACGGCGGATGTTCCAGACGGGCATCGCCGTCTTCACCCTGGCCTCCCTGCTGGGCGGACTCGCTCCGGGCGAGGGCCTGCTGATCGGCGCCCGCGTTCTGCAAGGCGTAGGCGCGGCACTCGCGGCGCCCAGCGCCCTGGCACTGATCGCCACGACGTTCCCGGCCGGCAAGCCGCGTAACAAAGCGATGGGCGTGTACGCGGCCATGGCCGGTATCGGCGCCACGGTCGGCCTGCTGCTCGGGGGCGTGCTGACCGACGGACTGGACTGGCGCTGGGTGTTCTTCGTCAACATCCCCATCGGCCTGGCGGTCCTGGCCGGCACCCGCCTGCTCGTTGAGGCCGAGCGTCACCCCGGGCGCCTGGACGTTCCCGGCGCCGTCACCGGCACCGGCGGCCTGATCGCCCTGGTCTACGGCATCACCCGCGGCGGCGAGCACGGCTGGAGCGACAGCCTCACCCTGACCTCCATCGCCGTGGCCGCCGCCCTCCTGACAGTGTTCCTGGTCGTCCAAGCGCGCACCGAACACCCGATGATGCCGCTGCGCCTGTTCAAGGACCGCAACCGCTCCGGCAGTTACGGCACGATGCTGTTCATCGGCGCCGGCATGATGGCCACCTTCTACTTCCTCACCCTCTACATGCAGCTGATCCTCGGCTACAGCCCCGTCAAGACCGGCTTCGCCTACCTGCCCTTCAGCCTCGGCATGGGCATCGCCGCCGCCGTCAGCTCCAAGCTCGTCAGCCATACGGCCCCCCGCCTGATTGCCGGACCAGGCCTTCTCGTCGCCGCCGGGGGCATGTTCTGGTTCTCCACGCTCACGCCCGGCTCCTCCTTCACCGCCCACCTGATGCCGGCCATGTTCGTCACCGCTCTCGGCCTCGGCATGGGCTTCGTGCCCATGACGCTCGGAGCCGTCAACGCCGTACTGCACCACGAAACCGGAATCGCCTCCGCGCTGCTCAACACCGCCCAGCAGATCGGTGGAGCCCTCGGCCTGGCCATCCTGTCGACCATCTCCACCTCCGCGGCCAATGACCAGCTGCCCAAGGCGGCCTCCACGTTCTACCAGGGCCTCGCCACCAAGGACTCCGGCCTGATCGCCAAGGCGAGTGACGCCCTGACCCACGGCTACACCATGGCCTTCACCGCAGCCGGCGTCATGTTCCTGGCCGCTCTGGTCGTCACTACGACCGCCATCAACGCCAAGAAGCAGCAGCACGCCGAAGGCGCACCGGCCGTCCACATGGGCTGACCCCTCGAAACGGACATCGGCCAGCGCACTGGACGCCGCGGTCAGCGCGTCCCCCTGTAGCGGGTCGTCCCCCACACCGGGGGACCGGTCGGACAGAGGGCTCTGGTCAACCACCGACCTCGGGGCCGGCTATCGCAGGCGTCAAGCTCAGCTCCTACCAACCGAGGGGCCACTGCCTGCTACGGAGCCGCGCTGCCTGCGGGGTCACGGCGCAACCGCTTCGGGATCCCACGAACGCGCCGGCTTCGCGTCGTGCAGGGCGTCAGCGTCTCTCGCGTTCGAGGAAAACTCCGTAATGGATGGTGTGCCGTTGGCCCCCAGCTCGCCAGGGCAGAAGACGGCGAGCTGGGCGATCGCCTTCCCGGTTCGCCAGCACCAGCGCGGTCGCACACCCAAAAATCCCATGGCCGCCCTGGATCTTCGGGGCGGGAGGCACGCTTCACCGACCAGACCGACCAGATAGTCTGATTCCAACCAAGTGGTCGGTCCAGCTGAGGGAGTATCGATGCCCCGCCTTACAGGTGCCCAACTTCACGAGGAGATCATCGCGGTAGCCGCCCGGCTGTTCTCCGAAAAGGGTTACGCGGCCACGTCTGTTCAGCAGGTGGCCGACGAGATGGGTTACTCGAAGTCCGGCCTCCTGCACCATTTCAGCTCGAAGCAGCAACTCTTGGCGGCGGTCATCCGCGAACCGCTACGAAAACTGGATCACCTCGACAAAGTGGCCGCACAGATGCCTCAGGGAAGAGAGCGGGAGGCATTTACGACAGCGGCGCTGGTCGAGATAGTGCTGGAGGAGAGGGCCGGGATCGGCGTACTCCTCAATGAAGGCGTTGTACCCACCGACGCATTCGAAGAACGATCTGAGATGGCCTTCTTGCGGCAGCGGCTGTGCAACCTGTTCTTCCCGAGCCCGAATCTTCCCTTCGAAGCTGAGGTGCGGATCAACTTTGCGTTCGCCGGCCTGATCGATTCAGTGATCCGATGCGGCGACATTCCCGTGCAAGAGATCAGGCAACCCCTGCTTCGGGCTTTCCGTGACTCCTGTGGTCTGGTGGCCCCGCTTCCGTCGTTCACCGAGGAGGAAATACGCGAAAGGCTGGGCTTCCACGGCTAGTTTCTCGTGATTCCGTTCATGTCACTTCGAGCTGTCCTTGACGAGCTTCCTGCCGTCACAGATCCACGGTGCCGTGGACGAAGGTCACGCTCGCGCCTCCGACCCAGACCTCACCCTCATGTGCCTGAACCGTCACCACGCCTTTGCGTCCCATCCGGGGCCGTTGTCGGCCCATTGGTGACCGATGATCTCCTTGCGGTCGATGCGCAGCCCCTTGGCGATACGTTCGAGATGGGCGTCATCGACGGGACCCTCGCGCAGGAGCTGGGGGCTCGGAAGGCCAGAGCCGTATCGGAACGCAGCACATCGACCAGACCGAGACCGCACTCCTGGACGAGGGCCCCGGGCGACTTCGGGACGCCTCCGGCCTCCAGCCACGCGTGTGCGGACCCCAGGGTGGGGTGGCCCGCGAACGGGATCTCCCCGCCGGGGTGAAGATGCGCAGCCTGTAGTCGGCGTCGGCGTCGGCGTCGGCGGAAGTGGCCGGCAGCACGAACGTCGTCTCGGAGAGATTGGTCCAAGCGGCGAACTGCGCCATGGCCTCATCGCTCAGACCGTCACCGTCGAGGACGACCGCGACCGGGTTGCCGAGGTACGGCGTTTGAGAGAACACATCGACTTGCGCGAAAGAACGCGATCGCCACTGTTCCATGAGAGGTACTCCACTCGGTCAAGCTGGTCAGCGACGGTGGCCGCCGACTCCCGGTGAAGACGGTTAGCGCCCGAAGATGTTCTCCTGCACGTAGTCCCAGTACGTCTTGCCGGTCACGGCCTCCACGATCAGCGCGGAAATGGTGACCTCCGCCTCCTCATGGGCGGTGTCAGGAACGCCCGGGACGCCCACCAGTTTCGCCTGCCGGGCCCGCCTCTCGTAGTACTCGTGCACCTCGTCCCGGCTCTGGAAGACGCGTTGCACGTCCTCCTCCGGGCTGTCCAACCCGGAGGTGCCGGACAGCACATGGTGGATCGTCACCTGCTCGGCGATCTCCTTGGCGAAGCCCTTCAGATGGGTGCCCACCGGTCGTAGGCTCCGCCAGGCCGGGTCTCTGGCGGGATCGGGTCGGTTGGGGCCCGGTCGGCGTGGCCGGGCTGGGCACCCACCAGCGACGCGCCTGCCATCACGCCGGCGGCCGTCAACCCGCCCCACCCGAGCAGCCGCCGCCGGTCGACACCGCGTACGGAATCCGAGTCCATGAGCACACGTGCAGGGACCGAGCCGCCAGGTCCACATGAGCGCCCCTCCCCGCAGTCAACACGCCCAGTACGCACTGACCGAAGTCGCTCCGACGCGTGCCGCCACTTGTCATGTTCACCCGCTGCCTCGCCAGGCTCCGTCTCGCGCCTCCACGACATCGAAGAAGCGCGCCACATCGGCTACGCGAGAGACGACCTTGGTCGCCGTTGCGCAACGATGGGCACGCCGCTCCGCGCCGCCTTGGCTCAGGAAACGGGTGTGGGCAGCACCGAGGGGTCGCCGTTGCTCCAAATTCCTCGGATTTGACGCCTGGTGATTTTCCAGCCTTCGTCCGTGCGGCGGAGGGTGTCGTGATAGGTGCCGCCGAGTATGTACTGTCCGTTGCCGGTCGCCTCTGCGCGCACGTGCTGGGCGATGAAGGTGGCGTGGGTGGTGGCGATGTCGTCGTCGATGGTGACGCGGAGGTTGCCCACGAGATGCTGGGTGGCGTGAAGAGGGTCAAGAAGCGCCTTGGTTCCCGCGATGATCGCCTCGCGGCCGGCGACATTGACGTTGACGTAGTCGCCTTCGGCTTCCGGGGTGTAGCAGGTCGCGAACAGATCCCAGTCGCGGGCATCCATGGCGTGCGCGACGGTGTGGATCACCTCGGTGATGGCGGACTTGTCCAGTAGTTCTTGCAGTTCTTGCAGTTCTTGAACTGAACCGGATTCTGCGGAAATTGTCATGGCAGGTTGCTCCTTGGAGTGAGCGCGTGTCGGCGCTCTGCGGTGGCAGCGTGAAGCCGACCGCCGGGTTTCTCGGTGAGGTGTATCGGCTGTGCCGGGGAGAAGGAGTGAGCCTGAGCCCTATCCGTCTACGCGCTCCAGCACGACGACGGGGACCTGCCTCCCTGAGGCTGCCTCGAACTCGGCGAACTTCGGGACGAGCGCCACCTCCTTCGCCCAGATCTGCTCGCGCTCTTCTCCCTGCGCGAGCCGCGCTACGGCCGACACGGTCTCCGTGCCCACTTCGATGGTGACCTGTGGGTTCGCCATCAGATTGCGGTACCACGCCGGATCACGCGGACTGCCGCCGTGGGTTCCGAAGACGGCCCAGCCGTTGTCGACCGGCTGGAAGAACAGCGGGTTGATCCGCTCGCGCCCGCTCTTGGCCCCGATGTTGTGCACCATGACGAGCGGCATGCCTTGCTTGTCGAAACCGGGCATCCAGGGCGGGACGGGGCGGTCTCCGGCGAACTCCTCCTCGCTGCTCCAGGGCACGTACCCGGCATTCGCCCGGAACTCGGCGATGATCCTTTCGTTCCAGGTGTTGCCGCCAGGCACCGTGGCATCGTTTGCGCTGGCCGTGGACGGATCAGACATGGCATTCCTTCACTATCCGGAGCACGTGCTCCTCAAAATAACATATGAGGAGCACGTGCTCCGGATAATCGGGTAGGCTCGGCCCTATGGCAGTGCATGAACCGGAAGGCACCATCAGGCGGCGCGCACCGCGCGTGGACGCGATCCGCAACCGTGAAGCGATCATCGAGGCCGCCTCCGAAGTCCTTGCCGCACAGGGCACCGCGGTGGACGTACGCGAGATCGCCGGCCGCAGCGGAGTGGGCATGGGCACCCTCTACCGGCACTTCCCGAAGAAGGAAGATCTCATCCAGACCGTCCTGCGCAGGGACTTCTCCACATGGGCGGAGTCCGCACGCCAGGCGGCCATCGACGCCCAAGACCCCTGGGCGGCCTTGACCGACTTCTACCAGCAAGCCCTGACCGGCTACGCACGTCACAGCGCGATCATGGAGAACTTCGCACTGACCTGGTCGGCCCCCGATCTGGAAGGCATCCAGCAGCTTCGCCTCGTCATCGAGGAACTGTGCGCCCGCGCCGCGGGCGTGCTGCGCCCCGGCGTGACCACCGACGACCTGCTGCTCCTGCTGGTCTCCCTGGGGCACGCCGTGCAGGTCACCGACGAGTGTCGCCCGCACATGTGGAACAGGCTGCTGCACATCTCCCTCGCCGGACTGCGTGCCGACCACCGCGAACCACTTCCCGCCGAGGCGGCACCAGTGTTGCGGCTCCCCCAAAGGTGAGCAGTCCGCAGGTGCCGACCAGGGCCGTGGGCCGGCCGACCGAAAGGGGAGAGTGCGGCGGGCTGGGCAGCGTGGGTGTGGGACGTTCATTTAGCTTGTCATCTAACGTCCGGCGTCGAACGCGGCTCGAACTTGATCACCGTTTTTGCAGTTCGGCGGACGTGTAGGCGGCCTTCGTCTGATCCTGTGCTCCGTCACAGAGTGGATCAGCGCGAAGGCCGTGGTCGTGAGTTTGGCGGCTGATCTCAGGTGACGTTGTCGCAGTTGGCCGGGGCGGAGACTGATTCTCACGCGATGTTGTCGCTCAGTCGGGTTCGCCCCAGCTCTGCGCTCGCGGGGCTCCCTCTACTGGCCGTCGACTTCAGTGAACGCTTCCGCGAACCCTTCGCATCCGACTTGTTCGTCGTGTAAGGGACGTTCCCCCGGCGCAGGACCCGGCAGGTCCACCCCCAGCACCGTGCCCAGGGCAGGTGATCCGATAACGCTGCTCCGGGAACGGGGTTTGTGACGGATCTTGTGAGCCATCGCCGCATTTCAGAGGCACTCCCGCGCTGTTCTGCCGGCGGAGAACACCGGCCCGACCGGGCTCGACGATCAGTACGGTCCAGTCTCATGACGACGATTACAACGCGCACGGTCGAGTACCCGGCCGACGGCCTGACGATGATCGGGCACCTCGCGCTCCCCGCCGGCGTCGACCGTCGGCCCGCGGTGCTGCTCGGACCAGAGGGCCTGGGGCTCAGCGACGTCGAGCGCCGCCGGGCCGATGCGCTCGCCGAACTGGGATACGTAGCGCTGGCATTCGACCTCCACGGCGGGCGCTATCTCAGCGACCCGGACGAGATGCTGGCCCGCTGCATGCCACTGCTCGCCGACCCCGACCGGATGCGGAGCATCGGCCACGCGGCGCTCGACGTGTTGCGCGCCGAACCGCGGACCGACCCCGACCGGATCGCCGCCGTCGGCTACGGCACCGGCGGCGCCATCGGGCTGGAACTCGGGCGCGACGGCGTCAACCTGCGCGCGATCGGCACAGTCAACGCACTGACCACAGGCCGACCGGGCGAGACGGCGCGCATCCGCTGCCCAGTGTGGGCCGGGGTCGGGTCGGAAGACCCGATCATGCCGCCCGCGCAACGGGACGCGTTCACCGCCGAGATGCAGGCCGCGGGCGTCGACTGGCGCCTCGTGGTATACGGCGGCGCCTTGCACGCCTTCCACCACCCGCCAGTCGACCACGCCACGGTCCCCGGCGTCGGCTACCACCCACAGCACGCGCAGCGCGCCTGGCACGACGTCATCGACCTGCTCACCGAGTGCCTGCCCGTAACGGAGTGATCTGGTCAGCAACCGCGATTCCGGGCCGCGAACCAGGCCGGCAGACCGCCGCCGGCTCCGGTTTGTGGGACATCACCGCAGCTCAGAGTGCAAAACAGAGGCATGGCGGCGACGCAAGCTCGGATACTGACCATCCCACGCCGAGCGACAAGATCATCTGAGATTGGTCGTCGTGAACTTTGGCGAGCGACAACGTCAACCGAGATTCCGGCCTCGACCTGTCTCACACGTCCTCGCATCCGCACTGGTCATGGGGTTGGTCACCGGCAAGATTCGGTGACCGGTCGATGCGGACCCGGTCTACCGGTTCGCGGCTTCGCGAGAGGCGATCCGGTTCGTGCGACCGACCACGCGGCCCACCGCGTTGCGCACCGCGAGGCCCGGCCGGGTGCGGGGCACCATGAGCCTGGAGAGCAGACCGACACGTCGCTGCCGCGGACCTACCTCACGGCGGAGCCTCGACTCGTAGGCGGCGAAGGCGCGGGCGTGATCACCGGGACGGGCGGCGAGCTCCTCTGCGAGGGCGTACGCGCCCGCCATCGCCATGCTGGACCCGTCGCCCAGCAGGGCTGTCGCCGCCGCCGCGTCCCCGAGCAGTACGACCCGTCCGCGGGACCACGAGGGCATCCGGACGGTGGTCAGGGGGTCGAAGAACGGAGCCGGGTGGTCGAGGAACGCCGCCACGAGTTCCGGTGCCCGCCACCGCACGTCGGCGTAGGCGTCGGCCACGGTCTGCTTGTGAAGGGCGATGTTCTTGCGGTCGTGGGGCGCTAGCTGTGCGGCCCGGAAGGTGAAGATCGCGAGCGGAGTGGTCCGCGAGGGGTGGACGACCAGCATCCGGTTCGGCACGGTCAGCATCGTCATCTCACTCGGGTCCTCGATGGCGTCGGGTTCCAGCGGGACGGTCGCGCCGTACAGGCCCAGGTCGCTCACGAACTGCCGCTCGGGTCCGAATACCAGGCGCCGTACGGTGGAGTGCATTCCGTCGGCACCGACTACCAAGTCGAAGCGCCGTGGCGGGGACCGCCGGAAGGTGACGTCGACCCCACCTCCGTCCTGGTCGAGAGCGGTGACCGTGTCGTCGAACAAGAACTCGGCCTCGGTCCGCGCCGACCGGTGGAGCGCTTCGGACAGGTCGGCTCGGGTCACTTCGACCGTCGGCGCCTCGTCGGAGGTGAGGGGGAGTTGCAGGATTCGCCTGCCGTCGGGGTCGAGCAGGGTCAGTGACCGGTTGCGGGTGGCGAGCCCGCGGAGTTGCGGGAGGATGCCCATGCGCTGGGCGACCGGGATGGCGGGCCCCTTCACGACGATCGCGCTACCACCGGAGCGCAGCTGCCGGGCATGTTCGATGACCGTCGGCCGGTATCCATTCCGGGAGAGCCAGTACGCGAGTGCGGGCCCTGCGATTCCGGCACCGACTATCAGCACCTCGGGCTTCTTCATGACGATGACCTCTCGGAGTGTCGATGACCAGGTCCGCGGCGAGTGCCGGGCCGGGGCTCAGGGAGCGGCGGCACGGGGCAGCGCAACCGGACCAAGGTACGAAAGATTTCGTACCTCAGTGGAGCACATCCTTCAGGTACGATTCAAGTCGTACCTGAAGGGGGTGCCGCGTGGCCGGGAGGAACCTGGTCGGCCCGGAGGCCGATGCGCTCGATCTGGGTGCGGTGTTTCGCGCCCTCGCCGACGAGCACCGTCGTTCGGTGATGACGAAGCTGGCCGCCGACCGCAGCGACAGCGAGCGGGGCTGCAACTCGTTCGATCTTCCGATCTCGAAGCAGACCCAGACCCACCACTTCCGCGTCCTGCGCGAGGCAGGTCTCATTGACGAGATCGACTACGGCAACCGCAAGGGCATCCGACTACGACGCGCGGACATCGAGAAGAGATTCCCCGGGCTGCTCGCGCTCCTGGGAGCAGAGCCCCCGGGCGGTACCGCTCCTCGCTGAGCACAGCTGAGCACACCGGAGGGGAGTCCGAGTCGGCCCTGAGCCGCGAGCTCGACCGAATCCAGCTCGCGCCCGGCTGGCAGGTAGCCGAGCACGACGCGGGCACGAAGGGGATCGGAGTCGCTTCGACCACCGTCCCGCGCTCGTGATCGGCGCCGAGCACTTCCGCGCGCGCTCCCTCACGCCAACACCCACTGAGATTTCCTCAACCTGCGTGCGGACCGGTGCGACTGGAGTGAGGGCGGGGTCCGGGCGTAGAGAAGCTCCTGGTAGACGGGTGCGTGTCGAGTCCAAGCCGTCCTGCCAGGAGCCTCCGCATGCTTGTTTACCCAGCCGGGGCCGATCTGTCCGCCTCCGCTCTGCGCTTCCTCGCCCGTGAGTTGACCGCACGTCGTCTTGCGCAAGGGACGCGATGGTGCCGGCCAAAGAGCAGCGCTTGCTTGCCAGTTCGGCAGCAGTTGGTGATCTCGGCGCCTGTGGATGTTCACGAGATGTGACGTCGGGTCGGGAACCCAAGTGTTTGACTGGCCTGCATGTCTTCGACTCTTGGTGTGTCCCGACCTGACCAGGCCTCCTACATGCTGCGGGCCGCTGCCGGTGATGCCGGCCGTGCGTACAAGCAGCAGATGCTGGACCTGTTGGACGTCCAGGCTGGGCAGACCGTCCTCGACGTGGGGTGTGGCCCGGGCACGGATCTGCCGGCGCTGGCGGAGCGTGTCGGGGACAGCGGCACGGTTATCGGCGTAGACCGTGACCCGGCCATGCTCGCGCAGGCTCGCGAACGCACGAACGGTCTGCATTGGGTGGAGATCCGCGAAGGGGACGTGCACGTCCTGCCCGTCGAGCCGAGCACGGTTGACCGGGCCAAGATCGACCGAGTCCTGATGCATGTTGCCGAACCCGCGGACGCTCTTACGCAGCTCCATCGCGCAACTCGGCCAGGCGCCCGGATCGGCCTTGCCGAACCTGACTGGGACACTCTGATCGTTGACGCCGAGGACCTTGAGACGAGCCGCGCCTTCA
This sequence comes from Streptomyces sp. NPDC051662, assembly GCF_040681655.1. NCBI lineage: Bacteria > Bacillati > Actinomycetota > Actinomycetes > Kitasatosporales > Streptomycetaceae > Streptomyces > Streptomyces sp. NPDC051662. Next base: position 9,382 of record NZ_JBFAZD010000032.1, on the reverse strand, counting down.
CCCGCTACACCACTGCAGAGGTGGTCCGCCACGCGACCATCGGACGCAGCCTCGCGCGCCTTGCCGAACTGGCAGACTTCCATGTCGAAACGGTGCTCGCCACAACACCGGTCTTCCGTGACTTCCAAGAGGCGGACCACACCCTGGGCCTCGGCCGCAACATGCAGAAAGCCATCGACGAGGGCCACATCGATCGAGATCGCGGCCATCGCTGGTTTGCCAGCCTTTCCCGGGGGCCGTTCTACGCATCGTTCACTCTCGTCAGCGTGATCTGTTCCCGTTGATTCAGTCGGCCGTGGCTGGTGCCTCGGCTCGGGTGCCGGCGAGGCGGTAGGCGGCGGTGCGGTCTCGGTGAAGGTCGTGGTCCAGCCCGTCCATGACCGACCGCCAACGCGTCATCCTGCGATCCGGACCGGGTCGCAGTCCTCGCCCGGATCATCCGCCGCATCAAGTGTGTGTCCCGACAGGTGTCGCTGCCGAACCGGTACGACGGCTACGAGCGGGTCTTCGGCCCACCGCTGCGGCACCTGTTCCAAGCCCCCTCGCAACACCGCCCGCAGGTCATCTCCGCAAACCCCATCCGTGGGATTTGTCAGTGACCTTGCCCTGGGAGCCGGCATCGTGGGTGTCGACGGGGCACCGCTGAGGTTCACTCCGCTCCAAGCCGACCGAGGCGAGGAGTGCCGCAGCCTCGGGATGGACGATCACGATTCAGCGATGATCTCGGCCTTCAACCGGTCGTACTCATCCATGGCATGAGGGAGGTGGTCGAAGTAGTCCTCCCAGAAGGCAGGTCGCTGCCACTCCTTGGGGGCCAGCGTCAGTCTGCCGTCGTCGAGCCGGGTCACCCAACAGGCTGGTATCCGGTCGGATAGGACCTCGAACATGGCCGCGTCCCACAACCCAGGGGTGTCGATGGGTTCCCAGCTGTTGGGCAGAGGCGCGATACGGAGCCTCACGCGGGTCGGGTCGGCGAGGACTTCGAGAACCGGGTACTCGGCTCCGACACTCATGCCAGGGTGCTCGCTCACGACCGCTCCGGTCGCCGGGCTGATGATTCTTGCGCATCGGACGATCACGCAAGGCAGACTAGGTGGTGGCTGTCTTTCCTGATACGGCCGGACAGCCATGCACGCTCAACTCCCCTCCCGGGCGGCGAGCGCGGCCTCGAACTGCGGGGCGGACCCGGACCCGGGTGCTGATCTTCGCGGGGAGTCGGAAGCTCACCACCTCCTGGAGTTCGAAGATCGCCTGGGCCGCGTGAGACGCGGCGGTGTGAGCAGTCGGTGGCGCCTACGGGGCGGGGCGCGGGGAGAGGCCGCCCTGGAGGATGCGGAGGTAGGCGTCGGTCGCGGCCGCCTGTCGGTCCGCCGGGTGCTCGTTGACGGCGTGGATCAGTCCGCAGAGGAGCTTTAGCAGGTTCTCGCCGGTGACCGCGGGAGCCGGGCGAATACGTTCGAGCAGGAAGGAGGTTTCCGCGCCCAGTTCGGCCTTGGCCTCGCGCAGGGAGTCCGTCTCGTCGGTCGCGGTGATCAGGATGTCGATAAGGCCGGGCTGGGCGAGGGCGGCCGAGAGCGCCTCATGGAGGAACCCGATGAGGGCTTGGACGGGCTCCGGGTTCTGCTCCGCCTCGGTCGCCACGGCGATAAGGCCGCGTACCGAGTCCTCCAGGACGGCCTCCAGCATCGCCCGTTGGGTCGGAAAGAGCCGGTAGACCGTGCCGACACCTACGCCGGACCGGCGTGCGAGCTCGTTGAGGGTGAGGGTGATCTCCCCGGCGGTGATGGCGCGGTGGGCCTCGTCGAAGATCCTCTGCCTGTTCCGTGCGGCGTCGGCCCGCATTTTTCCTCCCTCTCAGCACTAGATGGATAGGTTATCAGGTTGGTGCTACGGTGAAGTTGATAGCTAATCCACTTACTCGTGGGGAGTGGTCATGACCGTCGTATTCGTGCACGGAGTGCCGGAGACACCGACCATCTGGAACGACCTCCGGCAACAGATCGAGCAGCCGACTGTGGCCCTTCGGCTGCCCGGCTTCGGCAGCCCCCGCCCGGCCCACTTGCGAGACAAGGAAACGTACGCGGCCTGGCTCGCCGGCGAACTGCGTGCCATGGAGGGGCCGGTCGACGTCGTCGGCCACGACTGGGGTGGCCACCTCACGATGCGGGTCGTCTCCGCTTACGACGTGCCGGTACGCAGCTGGGTGTCCGACGTCGCCCACGGCTGGCATCCCGACTATAAGTGGCATGAGGCGGCCACCTTCTGGCAGAAGAGCCCGGAGGGCGAGGAGTCGCTCGCCGGACTGCGCAAGTCACCCACCAGCAGCGGCCCCACCTTCGGCGACCTCCTCCGTCCCCGGGGTCTGAGCGCCGAACTCGCGAAGGAGATCGATGAGGTCCACGACAAGGAGATGAGCGCTGCCATCCTGGCGCTCTACCGCTCGGCCTGGCCCAACTTCCACGCCGACTGGAGCAAGGACTTCGACAGTCCCGCCGCCGCCCCGGGACTGATACTGGCCCCGACCGGTGACCCCATGGCGCAGCCCTCGCAAGACCGGGACATGGCCGAACGGCTCAAGGCTCAGCTGACGGAACTGGACGGCCTCACCCACTACTGGATGCTCCAGGACCCCGAACGGGGAGCGGACGTGCTGCGCCGCTTCTGGGCATCACTCCCCAACTGAGGACCTCAGCCCCTCCAGGTGTCGATGCACCCACTCGAAGTGGTGGCGCCGTCCGCGGTGACGGCGCCGGAACTCGCGGGCTCCCGCGCCGTCAAGGGCCACCCCCAATCGTCACCTCCAGTTGTCACCTCCAGTCCACCGGCTGCTCGGCCCGCTCACCGCCGTGCGGCAGGCGGCTGAGAGCAAGCCCCAGAAGCATCACCGCGTACGCACACAGCACAGCGATCCCGACCCCCCACGGAAGCGGGAAGTATCCGGCGGAGGGCGCGTAGTGGGCGACGACCTGCGGGTATTCGGTGAGGGTCTGCTGGGCGGCGAAACCGGCGGCCGGGGTGACTCGCAGCAGCCACTGTGACGGGCCGTCGGCCAGTAGCGGGAAGGAGGTCACGACGTACGGGACCACGATCGTCAGGACGGCGACGAGGATCGCGAGCCAGGCGCGCCGAAGCAGGGAGCCGAGCGCCAGCGCGAGTACGGCGGCGAGGGCGAGTGCGGCGGCCGTACCGACGACGACCCGCACTCCGGTGAGCGCGGACACCTCGATGACGGAGATCCCGTTTCCCTCCAGGATCGCCGCGCCGACCGGGATCACGATGCCCACGGCGAGGAGCCCCGTCACGAACGTGGCGGCCCCGACGACGACCGCCTTCGCCGCGAGCGCCCGGCGGGTGACCGGCACGGCGCGCGCGGGGACGCGGCGGTACTCGGAGGTGATGAACCGAACGGCGACCACGAGCACGATGACCAGTCCGAGGGCCAGGCCGCCGAGGGTACGCTCCACCGGGCGCCCGGCGCCCTCGGCAACCGCCGGCCCGATGTCGCCTATGCCGGTGACGGTGAACGTGCCGTTCTCCTCCACCGCCCCGGACGCCTTGTGGTACTTCTCCCAGTCGGTCCGGTTCATCTCACCTACGGCGTCTCTGCTCCAGCCCCCGGTGGAGGCCGAGCCCTGGAGACCGACGTTGTCGAAGACAGCGCCCGCCTGTGTGAAGCGCACCTGTTCCGTGGCACCGCCGAGGCCGACAGGCCGCAGCGTCAGGTCGCCGGGAGAGGTGGCGAAGAGGCCGACCCGCACGGTCCTGGGCAGCCCGGATAGCTGAGCCGTGCCGACCTTGGCCCATCGCTCGCCGTCGGCGGACTCGTAGCCGGTGATGGTGTCGCCCGACCGCGTCAGCCGCAGCCAGCGCGGCGACTTGGCCGAGACCCCACCGCCGTTGCCCGCGGTGTCATGGCGGTAGTCGTACTGCATTCGCACGCCGTGGCTGCCGGTGAGCATCAACGCCGCGTAAGAGGAGCCCTGGTGGACACCGTCCTTGATGATGATTCCGGCTTTGGCCCATGGCACCAGGCCCGGGACGATCTGGTCATGGTTCGGCGGCGGGTAGGTGATCGTACCCGTCATGGAGGTCATCCGGACGGTGATGCTGCCGTTCTCGCCGAGATCGCGGTGCAGGAAGTAGAACTGGTCGTTGACGAGGGTGCCGTCCGGCCCGATCGGTTCGGCCGGGCACGAGCCGTCGCAGGACGCGTGGTTGCCGAACGCGTAGAGCAGTCCGAGGGTGACGACGACCAGAGCCGCGGCCGCCATGGCGATCAGCCGGCCCGGACGCCGGAATCCGGTCCACTCCCGCCGGAGTGATGCGTTGGTTGTGAGCATGGATCCGGTTCTACGGATACGGCCATAACGTGCTCCGAACCACCCTTGTCATGTCGCTGTTAGGTGCGGTGGGACATCCTGGGTCCGGCCGGACGTGAGCGGGAAGAGGATCATGGGCAAGCTGTGGAGCGGGACCGTTGGACGGCGATTCACGATCTTGTACGCTACGGGGTTTCTCGGATCCGCAATCGTGCTGCTCGCCCTGACCTTCCTGATGTCCGGTAGCCGGCTGACAACCGTCGCTCCTGAACAGCCCCCGGCCGGCCGGTCCAACCTCGCCGCCGCCGAGCAGCAGATCCAGGATCTGCAGAGGCAACTGTCGGACGTGCACGCGCAGCAGAACCATCAGCTGCTGGTCGGCTCGCTGATCGCGCTGGTGGTGATGGTGGGCGTCTCGCTCCTGCTCGGCCGGGTTCTCGCCGGCCGGGTGCTGCGCCCACTGCGGCTGATCACCGCCGCGACGCGGCGGATCTCCGCGGAGAACCTTCATCAGCGGCTCGCCGTGGCGGGACCCGTCGACGAGGTCAAGGAGCTCGCCGACACGGTCGACGGTCTTCTGGAGCGCCTCGAAGCCTCATTCGTCGCGCAGCGCCGGTTTGTCGGCAACGCCGCGCACGAACTGCGTACGCCGCTGGCGACGATGCGGGCGTCTCTGGACGTTGCCGTCGCCAAACCGGAGCTCGCGACGCAGACCGCCGTACTCGCCGACCGGTTGCGGACCGAACTCGACCGGGTGGATCACCTGCTGGAGGGCTTCCTCGTGCTTGCACGGGCGCAGCACAGCACGTTGGCCGACCGGACCCCCGTGTCGCTCGGCGAGCTGGCACAGGAGGCGCTGACCGCCCGGGGCGCCGACATCACCGCGAGGACGCTGACCGTCGACGACGAGGTGCGGTCGAACGCCTGGACGCGGGGTAGTCCGGCGCTGCTGTCCCGGATGGTGGAGAACATGGTCGACAACGCGATCGTGCACAACCAGGAAAGCGGCTGGATCCGGATCTCCACCGAACACGACGACACCGAGACACGCCTCGTTGTCGAGACCGGCGGGCGCGTCCTCGACCAAAGCCAAGTGGACCGGCTGACGCAACCGTTCGAGCGGCTCGGCGCCGACCGGACGGGGTCGGAGGGGAGCTCCGGCCTGGGGCTGTCGATCGTCGCGGCGATCGTCGCAGCGCACGGCGGCCGCCTCGCCCTTCTGGCCCGGCCGGAGGGCGGCCTGCGCGTTGCAGTGGTGTTGCCATCGGCAGCCGGTCGGGAAGGGGTGACACCGTGAGGGTTCTGGTCGTGGAGGACGCTCGGTCGCTCGCCGAAGTCGTCGCCGAGGGACTGCGGGACCAGGGGATGGCCGTCGACGTCGCGCACGACGGTCTGGCCGCCGCCGCCAAGCTCGACGTGAACGCGTACGACGTGGTGGTCCTCGACCGCGACCTGCCCCGCATCCACGGCGACACACTCTGCCAGATGATCACCGAGCGGGACGATCGCGCGATGGTGCTGATGCTGACCGCGGCCGGGGCGCCCGGCGACCGGGTCAGCGGTCTCACCCTCGGCGCCGACGACTACCTCGCCAAGCCCTTCCACTTCCCGGAGCTGGTCCTGCGCATTCGGTCCCTGTCCCGCCGCAGGCCGGCCGCCCGGGCCCGCACGCTGCGCGCCGCCGGCCTCGAACTCGACCCCGTACGCCGGACCGTTCTGCGCGACGGCCGGCCACAGGAGCTGTCCGTCAAGGAGTTCGCCGTTCTGGAGGCGCTGCTGCGCGCCAGCCCAGGCTTCCTGAGCGCCGAGGACCTCCTGGAACAGGTGTGGGACGAGAACGCCGACCCGTTCACCAATACGGTGACCGTCACCATCGGCCGGTTGCGCCGCAAACTGGGCGGCCCGCCGGTCATCACGACGACGCCCGGGGTGGGCTATCGCATCGTCGACGCTCCAACCGTCCGAGAGCTCTGATCGGCCGGAGCCACGGCGGTCCATACGGCTCCTGTCACGGTGACTTGTTGTCCGCACTGCTGTAGGGGACCGGCCCCGCCCGTCGGGCCCGGGGACGAACTCCCATGATCTGACGGCACATCAGCCGGCTGTCCTTACGAACGTGCCCGGCTTGGGCGACCGGACACCCCGAAGAGGCTGAAACCATCCGAAGAGTGTCGTCTGGCTCGGCAGGCCGGGCTGGGGGAAACTGGCCGGCGGGGGACAACCGCCCGGCGAAAGAGACCGCAGGATGACCATGGACGCTCAGTCACCGCCCGTTCGGGTTCTGGTGTTCGGCGCCGCACTGCGCGCCGGGTCCACCAACGCGCGGCTCGCCTCGCTGGCGTCGGACCTGATCGCCGAGACCGGTGCCGAGGTCGACCTCGCCAGGATGCGGGATTTCGATATGCCGCTGTACGACGGGGATGTGGAGGATTCCGAAGGGCTGCCCGCCGGCGCCCTGGCCCTGTGCGAAAGGATCAAGCGCTGCGATGCGTTCGTGATCTCGTCGCCCGAGTACAACGCCTCCGTTCCGGGACTGCTCAAGAACGCCATCGACTGGGTCTCCCGAGTACGGCCGCAGCCGTTCAAGACCAAGCACGCGATGCTGGTCTCGTCCTCCCCGTCGATGATCGGCGGCAACCGCGGCCTGTGGGCGCTGCGGGTCCCCCTCGAACACCTGGGTACACGGGTCTACCCCGACATGTTCAGCCTGCCTCGCGCCTACGAGGCGTTCACCGAGGACGGTCGGCTCGCCCACTCCGGCTCTCAGGAGCGGCTCGCCGACACGCTCTGTGGGTTCATGCGGCTGGTACGCGCCGATGTGGAGTTCGTGTGTCTGCGGCGCCGTTGGTACGAGTTCCCCGGCGATCGCACCGACGCGCCGGTCACCCACCGGAGTGAGGACTGACCCGCTCGCGCTGACCTGCCATCCGGGAGGACCGGCCCCCGCTGGGCATGGTTCCCAGCAGGAGCCGGGCTGTTGCGGGGCCGTAGCGAAGGTCATTACGGCGTACGCCCACGACATGTACCGAAATTCTTCACATCTTCTACAACCTTTTGCTCCCGTCTCCTGTCTCACCTCTGAGGGGCCATCAGGTCCCGCAGACATGAACGAGCAAGAAGGGCGCCGCCGCCGAGCCGTGGGCCGCGTCCTTCCCACGAGGGGACAACTCATGCGCATCCGCGCCTCTGTCGCTGTCATAACCGGCGCGCTGACCCTGTCCGCCGTCGCCGTCCCGGCCGCGCAGGCCGACGGCGGGACCGGGGACACCAAGATCACCAAGGTTGTCGTCGACGGTGACAACAAGGTGGCCATCGGCACATCCGGACTGACCACCATCAAGGTCAGCGTGACGGCTACCGACAAATCTGGCATCAAGGGTGCCGATGCGTTCTCGCTCACCGGCCCGGGCTACGGCTACGAGATGACCGGCAAGCCCACCTGCACCGCCGCGAACGCCACCACCTCGACCTGCACCGCCTCGGTCAAGATCGACCCGAGGACCGACTACCTCAGCAACTCCAACGCCGGAACCTGGTACGTCGACGCGTGGATCGACGCCAAGGACGGCGACTTCGTATCGAAGGACAAGGCCGGCTCCTTCTGGTTCCAGCGGGCCGGCAAGCTCACGGTCAACGCCGCGCCGGAGCCGGTGAACAAGGGCAAGACCATCACCGTCACCGGCGCGCTCACCCGTGCCAACTGGGAGACGCTGAAGTTCGGCGGCTATGGCTCCCAGTCGGTGGCGCTCCAGTTCCGCAAGAAGAGCTCCAGCACCTACACCACGCTGAAGACCGTCAAGGCCGACTCGAAGGGCAACATCAAGACCACGACCAAGGCCACGGTCGACGGCTACTACCGCTTCTCCTTCGCGGGCAACTCGACTTCCGCGGCAGTCAGCGCCACGGGTGACTACGTCGACGTCCGATAGGAACGCGTACCGCTCCCCGTACCCCCGGCAGGGGTGCGGGGAACCGGCGGCAGGCGGACGCGCGGCGCCGCCCCCTCTGCCGGACACGACCTGGTCACTCCTGGTCAGGCAGCGGCTCGGAGTCTGGTGGACCGATGGCGAGGACACCCTGCGAGCCTTCGGGCCACAGTAGATTACGGCGGTGGTGTGGCCCGGAGTGGTGTGGCCGGGGGAGTGCGGTCCTCCGGGTTCCGCCGTCACTGTGCGCTGCCTGCGGGCCGTACGACGATCTCGTTGACGTCGACCTGCGGCGGCTGGGAGACAGCGTAGGCGATGGCGTCCGCGATCGCGGACGCGGGCAGGGCCACGGCGCGGTAGGTCCGCATGGCCTCCCGGGCAGCGGGATCCGCGATGCTGTCCGCGAGTTCGGACTCGGTGACCCCCGGCGAGACCAGCGTGACCCGGATGTCACCGCCGGACTCCTGCCGCAGGCCCTCGGAGATCGCGCGGACCGCGAACTTGGTGGCGCAGTAGACGGAGGCGGTGGGCGAGACCTCATACGCGCCGACCGAGGCGATGTTCACGATGTGCCCGCTGCCCTGTGCACGCATCACGGGCAGCGAGGCGGCGATGCCGTGCAGGACGCCCCGCAGGTTCACGTCGATCATGCGGTCCCACTCCTCCGTCCTGAGCTTTTCCAGCGGCGACAGCGGCATCACTCCGGCGTTGTTGACCATCACGTCCACCCGGTCGTACCGCTCGCAGCCCGCTGCCACGAAGTCCCGGACATCGGCGGCCTCGGCGATATCCAGGCGCCGGGCCACCGCTGTGCCGCCCGCGGCGGTGATCTCCGTGACCAGCTGGTCCAGACGGTCGGTCCGCCGTGCTCCCAGAAGCAGGCGGTGCCCGTCGGCGGCGAGCCGACGGGCACTCGCCTCGCCGATTCCGCTGCTGGCACCGGTGATTGCTATGACCTTCGCTGTCGTGTCTGCCATGACTGACCTTTCTCTCGGGAGGACACCGAGTCTGGGCGGGGAGCAGCGGGCGGCCCAGGCCGTGTGCTGCCTGGGTGGGGTGCACCCAGGCAGCACGCCGGGCCCGCGGCCTAGGGCGTGTTGCGAAAGTCCCGCCTGGCCTGCGACGCCCGGCACGCAC